>JAJXSZ010000057.1 GCA_021784255.1 Pseudomonadota bacterium
CCGAGCCGCGCAGGAACCGCAGGGCCGCGAGCAGGCGCAGCACATGCAGCATCCAGGGCCCGTAGGCGCGCTTGAGCAGGCGTCCACTCGCCTTGTCGCGGGCCGCCAGCAGCGGTGCGGCGAGATGGAATTCGAGTTCCCGCCAGGTGCCGAACTGCGCCTCCAGCGCGGCGCGGAAGCCGGGCGAGGCGTAGAGCCGCGCCACTTCCCACTCGTCCTTGATCGCCAGCAGCCGGTAGAAATTGCGCGCGACCGTCTCGGTCAGCGCCGTCGACGCGGGTGCGGCGCGCGATTCCGCCGCCCGCACCGCGGCGATCAGCGCCTGGTAGCGCTGCACCAGCCCCTTCCCGCCATAGGCGGCCAGACGCGCGGCGCGGTCGGCGAGCAGGTCGTCGAGCGTGACCGGCCCTGGCGGCACCGTCACGCCCGCCTCCTGCGCCACCCGCGCGGGGTCGGCGGCGGCGATCCGGCCCCAGCGGAAGGCCGCCTTGTTGGCCTCCACCGACTGGCCATTGAGCTCGATCGCGCGCATCAGCGCGTCGTGGCTGAGCGGCACCGCGCCCTTCTGCCAGGCATAGCCGAGCAGCAGCAGGTTGGCGCCGATCGCATCGCCGAGCAGAGCGGTGGCAAGCGCCGTCGCGTCGATCGCATCGAGGCTGGCGGCAGCCCGCTCCACCGCGGCGCGCAGCCGGGCGGCAGGAAGTTTCGTGCTCGTATCCATCACGAAATCCGCGGTCGGCGCCTCGTTGGTGTTGAGCACCACGCGGCTCGCGTCGGGGTGCAGGCTCGCGAGCGTGTCCTTCGCCGCGGCCGTCACCAGGTCGGCGGCGAGCAGCAGGTCCGCGCGGCCACGCCCGACGCGCAGGCCCTGCAGCGAGGCGGCGTCGGCGGCCAGGCGCACATGGCTCCAGACGCTGCCGCCTTTCTGTGCCAGGCCCATCATGTCGAGCACGCTGACCCCGACCCCGTCCAGATGCGCGGCCATGCCGAGCAGCGCGCCGACGGTGACGATGCCGGTCCCGCCGATGCCGGTGACGAGGATGTCGTAGGGTCGCGCGAGCGAGGGGATCGCCGGCTCCGCCAGGACGATATCGGCCGGGGCAACCGCGCTGCGCCGGCGCAGCTTCGCGCCATGGACGGTGACGAAGCTCGGGCAGAACCCCTCGATGCAGGAAAAATCCTTGTTGCAGCCCGACTGGTCGATCCGGCGCCGGGTGCCGAGCGGGGTCTCGAGCGGCGCGACCGATATGCAGTTCGACGCCTGCGAGCAGTCGCCGCACCCCTCGCATACCTCCGCGTTGATGAAGACCCGCTTGTCCGGATCGGGAAACTCGCCGCGCTTGCGCCGGCGGCGCTTCTCCGAGGCGCAGGTCTGGTCGTAGATCAGCACGGTGCAGCCGGACGTCTCGCGCAGGCGCTTCTCGACCGCCTCGAGTTCGCGGCGATGGTGCACGCTCACGCCGGGCGCGAAATCCGTGACCCCCGCATGCTTCTCCGGCTCGTCGGTGACGACGGCGATGGCAACGACGTTCTCGGCCGCGAGCTGGCGGGTGATCTGCGGCACGCTGAGCGGGCCATCGACGTGCTGCCCGCCGGTCATCGCCACCGCATCGTTGAACAGCAGCTTGTAGGTGATGTTGACCCCGGCGCTGACCGCCGCGCGGATCGCCATCATCCCGGAATGGAAATAAGTACCATCGCCGAGATTGGCGAAGACGTGCTTTTCCTCGGTGAACGGTGCCTGACCGACCCAGGCCATGCCCTCGCCGCCCATCTGGCTGACCATGTCGGTGTTGCGATCCATCCACATCGCGAGCGTGTGGCAGCCGATGCCGGCGAGCGCGCGCGATCCGTCCGGCACCTTGGTCGAGGTGTTGTGCGGGCAGCCGCTGCAATAGAACGGCCGGCGCGTCGCCAGCACCTCGACGGCAGCGTTGGCGCGGGCCTGGGCCTCGAGGTAGGCGAGCTGCGCCGCGATCGCCTCGGTCGGCGCGAAGCGGGCGATGCGCGCGCCGGCGGCGCGCGCGATGTCGGCCGAGGCAAGGTCGCCGCCGCGCTTGAGCAGGGTCGCGCCGGCCTCGTCGGTCTTGCCCACGACGACGGGGCGCTCGGCCTGGGCATAGAGGATGTCGCGGATCTGCGCTTCGATCAGCGGCGCCTTCTCCTCGACGACGAGAATTTCCTCGAGCCCGCGGGCGAATTCGCGGATGGTCGCGGGGTCGAGCGGCCAGGCCAGGGCCAGCTTGAGCAGCCGGATGCCGCGCGGCTCGCCGAGTTCCGCGAGGGCCTGGCGCGTGTCGTGGTAGGACTTGCCGATCGTGACGATTCCGAGACGAGCGCCCGGGTCGGCGCGCACCACGCGGTCGAGCCCGTTGGCGCGCGCATAGGCCTGCGCCGCGGGCAGGCCGAGCGTGAGCGCCCTCGCCTCCTGCTCGAGCGGCAGGTCGTGCAGCCGGATGCCCGCGTCCGGGTGCGGACCTTCCGGCAGGCGCAGGCGGAAATCGCCGAGATCGAAGACCACGCTCGACGAGGAATCGACGACATCGGCCACGGTCTTGAAGCCGACATAGCGGCCGGACCAGCGCGACATCGCCCAGCCGTGCAGGCCCAGTTCCAGCAACTCGCCGACATCGGCCGGGACCAGCACCGGGCAGCCCGCGGCGGCGAGAGCCTGCTCGCTCTGGTGCGGGATCGTGGAGGATTTACAGGCGTGGTCATCGCCCGCCATCAGCAGGACGCCGCCATGGCGCGACGTGCCGGCATAGTTCGCGTGCTTGAAAACGTCGCCGCAACGATCGACCCCGGGGCCCTTGCCGTACCAGTAGGCGAAGACGCCATCGACCGTGGCGCCGGGAAACAGCGTCGCCTGCTGCGTGCCCCAGACGGCGGTGGCGGCGAGTTCCTCGTTCACACCTGGCTGGAAATGAATGTTGTGGCCGGCGAGAGCTTCCTTCGCCGCCCACATCTGGATGTCGATCTGGCCCAGCGGCGAGCCGCGGTAGCCGCTGACGAAGCCACCGGTGTTGCAGCCAGCGGCACGATCGAGCGCGCGCTGCAGCATCGGCAGGCGGACCAGCGCCTGGGTCCCGGTGACGTAGAACCGCGCGCTATCGACGCGATACTTGTCCGCCAGCGATGCCTGTGCATGCTTCATGACCGTCGCTTCCCCCATCCGCCGCCGCGGCCATCAAGACCTGGGTCGGCGTCGCCGGAAGTTAGGACAGAATCACTGTCTTATTCCAGGAGGATTCGGCGGCTGCCCCGACTTCGCAGCGAGGTGTCGCCGCGCCCCAGGGCGCGAGGCGCGCAACACCGCGGCGGACCCCCACCGGGAAAGATTCTGTCCGCCGCAGTGCAGCAAACTCAGTCGGCGATCGCCACCAGCTCGACACCTTCCCCCACCATCTCGCC
Source organism: Pseudomonadota bacterium (assembly GCA_021784255.1). GTDB lineage: Bacteria > Pseudomonadota > Alphaproteobacteria > Acetobacterales > Acetobacteraceae > JAJXXT01. Next base: position 3,412 of record JAJXSZ010000057.1, read on the forward strand.
GACGGTGCAGCGAAGATGCGCGATCGTGCCGTCGCGGTCGGCGACGAGCGTCAGCTCCATCTTCATCGCCTCGACCACCACCAGCGCGGCCCCGCGAGTCACCGTCTCGCCTTCCGCCACCAGCACCCGCACGACCCGGCCGGGGATCGGCGAGGCGATGTGCCCGTCCGCCTCGCTCGCCGCATCCGGCCCCGCGAGCCGATCGGCCAGCTCGAATTCATGACACTGCCCGTCGCGCAGGACGGCGATGCGCGCACCCTCGCGGAACAGTCCGGCACGCAGGCGCCTGCCGTCGATGGCGAGCGCCACCGCGGCATCGGCGAGCGCGCCGTGCAGCCGGTGCGTCTCGCCGGCGAGGCCGACGCGCCAGCCATCGCGCTCCGGGGCCGCCTCGATGCCGATCTCGGTCCCGGCATGGCGCAGCACGAGGCTCCTGCTGGCGGGCAGGTTGATGCGCCAGCCGTCGCGCGCGGACCAGGGCGAGGCGTCCTCGGCCGGCTCGGCGAGAACGGCGAACGCCGCGGCGAGGACCGCTTCGCGTGGCGGCTCGGGGGACTCGGCGAGCAGGTCGGGATGACGGCCGAGGAAGCCGGTATCGACCCCGCCGGCCCGGAACTCGGGGTGGCGCAGCGTGGCCAGCAGCAGCGCGGCGTTGGTCCGCACGCCCACGACCTCGGTCGCCGCGAGGCCCGCCTCGAGCGCGCGCAGCGCCGCCGGGCGGTCCTCGCCCGTCGCGATCAGCTTCGCGATCATCGGGTCGTAATCCGGCGTCACCGCGTCGCCGGCGCGCACGCCGGTCTCGACACGCACGCCGTCGGGCAGGCGCAGGTGGCGGATGCGCCCGACCGAGGGAAGGTAGTTGTTGGTGGGGTCCTCGGCGTAGAGCCGCGCCTCGATGGCATGGCCGCGCGGCGCATCGGGTGCGGGCGGCAGCCGCTCACCGGCCGCGACCCGCAACTGCCACTCGACGAGGTCGAGGCCGGTGATGCCCTCCGTGACCGGGTGCTCGACCTGCAGGCGCGTGTTCATCTCCATGAAGAAGAAGGCGTCGTCCTCGGCGATGAACTCGACCGTTCCGGCACCGACATAACCGACCGCACGCGCGGCGGCGACCGCGGCCTCGCCCATGGCCGCCCGCGTGGCCGGCGCAATCCCGGGGGCCGGTGCTTCCTCCAGCACTTTCTGGTGGCGGCGCTGCACCGAGCAGTCGCGCTCGAACAGGCTGAGGCAATGTCCGTGCGTGTCGGCGAAGACCTGGATCTCGATATGGCGGGGTGTTTCCAGGTAGCGTTCCAGCAGCACACGGGCATCGCCGAAGGCCGAGGCCGCCTCGCCCTGCGCGCCGGCGAGGGCGGCGGCGAAATCGGCGGCGGCGCGCACCAGGCGCATGCCCTTGCCGCCGCCGCCGGCGGAGGCCTTGATCAGCAGCGGGAAGCCGATCGCTGCGGCCTCCTGCGCGAGTAACGCCGGGTCCTGCTCCGCCGCGTGATAGCCGGGCACGACTGGCACGCCGGCCCGCTGCATCAGCGCCTTGGCCGAGGCCTTGTCACCCATGGCGCGGATCGCGCTGGCCGGCGGGCCGACGAAGACGATCCCAGCCTGCGCACAGGCCTGCGCGAAGGTCGCGTTTTCGGAGAGGAAACCATAACCCGGATGGATCGCCTCGGCCCCGGCGGCGCGCGCGGCCTGCAGGATCGCCTCGATGCTGAGATAGCTCGCGCGGGGGGCGGCCTCGCCGATGCGCAGCGCCTCGTCCGCCAGGGCAACGTGCCGCGAATCGCGATCGGCATCGGAATAAACCGCGATCGTGCGCACCCCCATGGCGCGCGCCGTGCGCATCACGCGGCAGGCGATCTCGCCACGGTTGGCGATGAGCAACGAACCGAACATCGTCACATCCTGAAGACGCCAAAGCGCCCGGCAGGTTCGGGTGCGGATGCCGCCATCGCCAGGCCGAGCGTCAGCACGCGGCGTGTGTCCTGCGGCGCGATCACCCCGTCGTCCCAGAGCCGCGCCGTCGCGTGGTAGGGATGGCCCTGGGTTTCGTATTGCGCGCGGATCGGCGCCTTGAACGCTTCCTCGGCCTCCCCGCTCCAGCTTTCGCCGCGTGCCTGCATGGCGTCGCGGCGGACGGTAGCCAGGACGCTCGCGGCCTGCTCGCCGCCCATCACGGAGATCCGTGCGTTCGGCCACATGAACAGCAGGCGCGGCTGATAGGCCCGGCCGCACATGCCGTAATTGCCGGCACCGAAGCTGCCGCCAATGATGACGGTGAACTTCGGCACCCGCGCGGTGGCGACGGCGGTGACCATCTTCGCGCCGTCCCTGGCGATGCCGCCCTGCTCGTATTTTCGGCCGACCATGAAGCCGGTGATGTTCTGCAGGAAGATGAGCGGAATGTTCCGCTGGTCGCACAATTCGATGAAGTGCGCCGCTTTGAGCGCACTCTCGCCGAACAGGATGCCGTTGTTGGCGACGATGCCGACGCCGTAGCCGCCGATTGCGGCGAAACAGGTGACGAGCGTCGTGGCGTAATCGCGCTTGAACTCGTCGAATTCGCTCGCGTCAACCAGCCGCGCGATGATCTCGCGCACGTCGTAGGGGATGCGCCGGTCCACCGGCACGATCCCGCCGAGCTCGTCCGGATCATGCCGCGGCGGGCGCGCCGGCGCCGGTGGCGGCACCAGGTTTGCGGGCAGGGTGGCGACGATGCGCCGCGCGAGGCCGAGCGCATGCGCGTCGTTCTCCGCGAGATGGTCGACGACGCCGGAGATCTTTGCGTGAACCTCGGCCCCCCCGAGTTCCTCGGCCGAGACGATCTCGCCGGTCGCGGCTTTGACGAGCGGCGGTCCGCCGAGGAAGATCGTGCCCTGGTTACGTACGATGATGCTCTGGTCGGACATCGCCGGCACATAGGCCCCGCCCGCGGTGCAGGAGCCCATCACCACCGCGACCTGGCCGATCCGCTCGGCCGACATGCGTGCCTGGTTGAAGAAGATGCGCCCGAAATGCTCCCGGTCGGGGAACACGTCGTCCTGGTTCGGCAGGTTGGCGCCGCCAGAATCCACGAGATAGACACAGGGCAGGCGGTTTTCGCGTGCGATCTCCTGGGCCCGCAGATGCTTCTTGACGGTCATCGGATAGTAGGTGCCGCCCTTCACCGTCGCATCGTTGCAGACGACGACGCAAAGCCGCCCCTCGATGCGGCCGATGCCGGTGAGGATCCCCGCCGACGGCACCTCGCCGCCATACATGCCGTGCGCGGCAAGCTGCGACAATTCGAGAAACGGCGTGCCGGGGTCGAGCAGGTTCGCCACCCGCTCGCGCGGCAGCAGCTTGCCGCGCGCCAGGTGGCGGGTGCGCGCCGCCTCGCCGCCGCCCAGCGCGGCGCGGGCCGCGGTCTTGCGCAGGTCCGCGACCAGCGCGGCCATGGATGCGGTGTTGTTGCGAAACGCTTCCGACCGCGGATCGATACTGGAGAGAAATGCCATCAGGCAGTCTCGGCAAAGAGTTCGCGTCCGATCAGCATGCGCCGGATTTCCGATGTTCCGGCACCGATCTCGTAAAGCTTGGCATCGCGCAGCAGGCGTCCGGTCGGATAATCGTTGATGTAGCCGTTGCCGCCCAGGCATTGAATCGCCTCGAGCGCCATCCAGGTCGCCTTCTCGGCGGCATAGAGGATGGCGCCGGCGGCGTCCTTGCGCGTCGTCCGTCCGCGGTCGCAGGCCTGGGCGACGGCGTAGACGTAGGATTTGGCGGCGTTCATCGTCGTATACATGTCGGCGATCTTGGCCTGAATGAGCTGGAATTCGCCGATCGGCTGGCCGAATTGCCGACGCTCGTGGACATAAGGCAGTACCGCGTCGAGGCAGGCCTGCATGATGCCGAGCGGGCCCGCCGCCAGCACCGCGCGCTCGTAGTCGAGCCCGCTCATCAGCACGCCGACGCCACCGCCCACCGTGCCAAGCACGTTCGCGCCGGGTACGAAACAATCCTCGAACACCAGCTCGCCAGTGTTGGAACCGCGCATGCCCAGCTTGTCGAGCTTCTGCGCGCAGGAGAAGCCCGTCATCCCCTTCTCGACCAGGAACGCGGTGATGCCGCGCTTGCCGGCCGCGGGGTCGGTCTTGGCATAGACCACCAGCACGTCGGCATCCGGCCCGTTGGTGATCCACATCTTGGTGCCGTCGAGCACGTAGCCGCCATCGCGAGGGATCGCGCGCAGGCGCATCGAGACCACGTCCGAACCGGCGCCGGGCTCGCTCATCGCCAGCGCCCCGACATGCTCGCCCGAAATCAGCTTCGGCAGATACGCCCGTTTCTGCGCCGGCGTGCCGTTGCGCCGGATCTGGTTGACGCAGAGATTGGAATGCGCGCCATAGGAGAGGCCCACGGCGGCCGAGGCGCGGCTGATTTCCTCCATCGCCACGCAATGCGCGAGATAGTTCATGCCGGCGCCGCCGAACGCCTCCTCGACGGTAAGACCGAGCACGCCGAGCTCGCCCATCTTGCTCCAGAGATCGGCGGGAAATTCGTTGTCGCGGTCGATCGCCGCGGCGCGCGGCGCGATCTCGGCCGCGGCGAAGCGCCGCACCGTCTCGCGCAGCATGTCGATCTCCTCGCCGAGCGCGAAGTCGAGCCCGTAATCGGTGTTGGCTGTCATCGGCCCCTCATGCCTCCTCGCGAAATTCGCCGGTCGCCGCAGTGCCTGTTGCGGCCAGCGCCGCCTCGCGCTGACGCAGCTCCACGCGCCGGATCTTGCCGGAGATGGTCTTCGGCAGCTCGTAGAACTCGATCCGCCGGATGCGCTTGTACGGCGCGAGGCGGGCCCGGCAATGCGCGAAGATGGATGCCGCCGTCGCCGCGTCCGGCGCGTGGCCGGCGACGAGTGCTACATAGGCCTTCGGCACGGCGAGCCGCATCGCATCCGGAGCCGGAACGACAGCGGCTTCCGCGACGGCCGGATGCTCGATCAGCACGCTCTCCAGCTCGAAGGGCGAGATGCGATAGTCGGACGCCTTGAACACGTCGTCGGCGCGGCCGACATAGGTGACGTAGCCGTCGGCGTCGCGGCTGACGACGTCGCCGGTGCGATAGATCGTGCCCTGCAGCGGCTCGACGTTGCCCGCGTCGTCCTGGTAGCCGAGCATCAGCGAGGCGGGCGGCGGGTCGAGCGGGATGCACAGCGCGCCTTCCGTCGCGTCGCGGTCCTCGGCGTCGAGGATGCGCAGGCGATAGCCGGGCATCGGCCGCCCCATCGAGCCTGGCTTCAGCTTCTGGCCCGGGGAATTGCCGATCTGGCAGGTCGTTTCGGTCTGGCCGTAGCCGTCGCGGATGGTGATTCCCCAGGCCCGCTCCACCTGCTCGATCACCTCGGGGTTGAGCGGCTCGCCGGCGCCGCAGAGTTCGCGCAGCGACCCCTTGTAGGGCGCAAGCTCCTCCTGGATCAGCATCCGCCAGACCGTGGGCGGTGCGGCAAACGTGGAGACGCCGGCTGCGCGCATGCGCTCCAGCAGGTCGCGCGCGTTGAACCGCGGCTGGTTGGCGATGAAGATCGTCGCCCCCGCGTTCCAGGGCGCGAAAAAACAGCACCAGGCATGCTTCGCCCAGCCTGGCGAAGAGACGTTGAGGTGCAGGTCGCCAGGTTGCAGGCCGAGCCAGTACATGGTGCTGAGATGGCCGACCGGGTAGGACCGATGCGTATGCAGCACGAGTTTCGGCCGCGAGGTCGTGCCCGAGGTGAAATAAAGCAGCATCGGGTCCGAGGCCCGTGTGCGCTGCCACGCCCCGGGCGCCGCCGGTGCCTCGAGCAATGTCGCATAGGCAACACCACCGGCGCCGTTGACGCCGATGCGGATCGCCCCCTCCGGCGCCGCCGCCAGCCGCGCGGCATCGGCACAGACCACCGCCCGGACCTGCGCACGCGCGACCCGCTCGCGCAGATCGGCCTCGGTCAGCAGCGTGGTCGCCGGCACCACGACGGCGCCGAGCTTCATCGCCGCCAGCATCGTCTCCCATAGCGGCGCGATGTTGCCGAGCATCAGCATGATGCGATCGCCGTGGCCGAGCCCCAGTGCGGCGAGCCCGTTGGCCACGCGGTTCGAGCGTTCCGACAGCTCGCGGAAGCTGCGCGTCGCGGCCCCCTCGCCGGTGATCACCAGCGCCGGCCGCGCGCCGCGCTCGCCGGCCGCGAGATAGGCGTCGAACCAGTCGCGCGCCCAGTTGAAATCATCGAGCTCCGGCCAGCGGAATTCGCGGCAGGCCGCGGTGTGGTCGCGGCGGTGGCGCAGCAGCAGGTCGCGCGCCGCGAGGAAGGCTTCGGTCCCGCTCATCGCGCGCGTCTCAGGATGGCGCCTTGTCGCGCAGCAGCGCATCGAGGAAACGAAACGCCACCGAAAAATCCTTCTCCGCGAGCCCCGCTGCCGCCAGCGCCTCGTAGATGCGCGCGGCGTGCGCGCCCATCGGGGTTGCCGCCCCGGCGCTCTCGGCCGCCTGCTGCGACAGCTTCAGGTCCTTGAGCATCAGCGCTGCGGCAAAGCCGGGCTTGTAGTCGCGCTCGGAAGCGGCGGTCGGCACCGGGCCGGGCACCGGGCAGTTGTGCAGCAGCGACCAGCAGGAACCCGAGGAATTCGATGCGATCTCGAACAGTTTATGCCGCTCGAGCCCGAGCCGGCCGGCCAGCACGAAGGCCTCGCAGACGCCGAGCATCGAGACGCCGAGGATCATGTTGTTGCAGATCTTCGCCGCCTGCCCGGCGCCGGGCCCGCCGGCATGGACGATGTGCTTGCCCATCGCGGCAAGGATCGGCTTCGCCCGCGCGAACCCCGCCTCGCTGCCGCCGACCATGAAGGTGAGCGTCGCCCGCTCCGCCCCGACCGTGCCGCCGGAGACCGGCGCATCCAGCATCGTGATCGCGGCCTTCGCGGCCTCGGCGGCGACCTCGCGCGCGGTCTCGACGTCGATGGTCGAGCAGTCGATCAGCAGCGAGCCGCGGCCGGCGCAGCGCAGCAGCCCCTCGGCCCCGAGATAGACCGCGCGTACGTGTTCGCCGGCCGGCAGCATGGTGATCACCACCTCCGCCGCCGCCGCTCCCTCGGCGAGGCTCGCCGCGATGTAGCCGCCCTGGGCGATGAACGTGTCGCGTGCGCGCGGCGCCGTGTCGTGGCCGGTGACCTCGTGGCCGGCGCGGCGCAGATTGCTCGCCATGGGCAGCCCCATGTTGCCGAGCCCGATGAACTGGATCCGCATGCTCTCCTCCCTTCCGACCGCTGCCTCAGGCCGATTCCAGCAGCTTGCGCGCGATGATCACGCGCATGATCTCGTTGGTGCCCTCGAGAATGCGGTGCACGCGCAGGTCGCGCAGGTACCGCTCCACCTGGTAGTCCTTGATATAGCCATAGCCGCCATGCAGTTGCAGGGCCTCGTCGCAGATCCGCCAGCATGCGTCGGTAGCGTAACGTTTCGCCATGGCCGAGCGCTGGGTCGCGTCCGCGGCGCGGGCATCGAGTGCCGCCGCGGCCCGATGCACCAGCAGCCGCGCCGCCTCCAGCTCGGTTGCCATGTCCGCGAGCTTGAACTGCAGCGCCTGGAAGTCGGCGATCGGTCGGCCGAAGGCGTGGCGCTGCTTCACATGTGCGAGCGCGAGGTCGAGGCAGGCGCGCGCGCCGCCGAGCGAGCAGGCGGCGATGTTGATCCGCCCGCCATCCAGCGCCGACATGGCGATGCGGAACCCCTGCCCTTCCTCGCCGACGCGGTTCTCCGCCGGCACCGCGACGCCGTCGAAATTGACGATCGCCGTAGGCTGGCTGTTCCACCCCAGCTTCTTCTCGGGCTTGCCGAAGGAGAGCCCCGCGGCGCCGCGCGGCACCGCGAAGCAGGAGATGCCGCCGGCGCCCGCGCCGCCGGAGCGCGCCATCACCAGGTAGAGGTCGGTCGCCCCGCCGCCCGAGATGAACGCCTTCTGGCCGGTGAGCCGGTAGCCGGAATTGCCCTCCGCCGCGGCGCGCGTGGCGAGCGCGGCGGCGTCCGAGCCCGCCCCCGGCTCGGTGAGGCAGTAGGAGACGAAGATCTCCCCGGCAACGATCGGCGGCAGCCAGCGCGCCTGCTGCGCCGCGTTGCCGTAGGTCGCGATCATCCAGGCGACCATGTTGTGGATGGTCAGGAAACCGGTGGTGGAAGGATCCGCCGCCGCCAGTTCCTCGAACACGATCGCCGCTTCCAGGCGCGAGAGTCCCGAGCCGCCCACGGTCTCAGGCACGTACATGGCGCCGAAACCGAGCCGACAGGCCGCGCGCAACGCCTCGACGGGGAAGATCCCGCCGGCATCCCAGGCCGCCGCATGCGGTGCCCATTCGCCCGCGGCGAACTCCCGCGCGGTGTCGCGCAGCGCCCTTTGGGTCTCGTTCAGCTCGAATTCCATGCGGCCTCCCGGCGCCACGATGGCGCCTCCTCCCGGCGCCGTCCAGAACCCCGCCAACGCCGCGCCAAGCTTGCATTGATCGCCCCGCGCCGAGCGTCGCACGGCAAGATTGCGCCTCAGGGCGGCAGGCCGGCGAAACTTTTCGCAAGCGTCCCGGCGGACCTCCCGCGGCACGCTCCGGCCGGCGGCGCGCCGACGCCGCGTGCCGTTACGCTGCCGCCGCCGGCGCGCCGGCCGCTGCCAGCGCCGGGCGACCGAGCAGGCAATCCGACAATTTCTCCGCCATCATCATG
>JAJXSZ010000058.1 GCA_021784255.1 Pseudomonadota bacterium
GAGCAACGTCGTCAGCTTGCCCTCCGCGACACTGAGCGAGACGCCGTGCAGGATGTGGCTCTTGCCGTAATAGGTGTGCAGGTCCTCGATTTCGATCGCGCTCATGCGGCGTGCCCCAGATAGGCCGCCTGCACGTCGGGGTTGGCGGCGATGTCGGACGGTGTGCCGTCTGCGAGCAGCGCGCCCTCGGCGAGCACGGTGATACGGTCGGCGAGGTGGAAGACCAGGCGCATGTCGTGCTCGACCAGGACGATACTGTAATTCTCCTCGCGATGCAGGCGCCGGATCAGGCCCGCGATCTCGAAGGTTTCCTGCTCGCCCATGCCCGCCGTCGGCTCGTCGAGCAGCAGCAGGCGCGGCTTGAGCGCCAGGGCCATCGCGATCTCGGCGATGCGCTGGTCGCCGTGCGCGAGCTCACCGACCAGGCGGTGCGCCTTGGCGGTGATGCGGGTCCGCTCCAGAAGCTCGTCGATCGCGCGGTTGACGCCGGAGCGCTCGGTGGCAGAGAGGCGCGGGCGCAGCGCATAGCCGGCGCCGACCTCGACGGCGATGCGCACATTCTCGCGCACCGGCAGCTCTGGGAACACCTCGGTGATCTGGAAGGTGCGCGCCATCCCGCGCTTCACCCGGCCCGGGACGGGAAGGTTGGTGACGTCCTGGCCGTCGAAGATGATGCGCCCCTTGGTCGGCGGGAAGAAGCCCGAGATCAGGTTGAAGAACGTCGTCTTGCCCGCACCGTTCGGGCCGATGATGGCGCGCAGCTCGCCGCGCTCGACGGTGAGCGAGACCTCGCGCACCGCGACCAGGCTGCCGAACGTCTTGGTGACGTTGCTGACCTCCAGCATGGGCGAGCCGCTCATATTTCGTATCCGTTCACGTAACGGTCGCTCATGCCTCGCTCCGGCGCCGCAGCATGCCGAGCAGTCCACGCGGGAAGAACATCACCACCACCACGAAGATGAGCCCCACGAAGAACATCCAGTTCACGGTGTGCGACGAGATATAGTCCTGCAGGACCACGTAGAGCGCGGCGCCGAGCAGCGGCCCCCAGAACACCCGGATGCCGCCGAGCACGCACATGATCACCAACTCGCCCGACAGATCCGTGTAGAGGGAGGATGGATCCGCGAAATTGTTGAGCAGCGCGTAGAGCCCGCCGGCGATCGAGATGAAGAACGCGGACAGCGTGAAGGCGAGCCAGATATGCCGCTCGATGTTGATGCCGAGGAACCGGGCACGGCGTTCGTTCTCTCGAATTGCAAGCAGCGTGCGGCCGAAGGGCGAGCGCAGGACCAGCCCCATGATGCCGACCGCGATCGCGAAGACGAACAGCACGAAGTAATAAAAAGCGTAGTCATTGTTAATGATGTTGATCGTGGTGAAGCCGAGATCGAGATTGGCACGGGTGAAGCCGCGCAGGCCATCGAACCCGCCGGTGAGCCCGTTCCACTTGTACGCGATGAAATAGAAGATCTGCTGGAACGCGATCGTGACCATGGCGAAATAGATGCCGCGGCGCTTGGTGATCAGCGCGCCGACCGCCGTACCGGCAAGCCCGCCCAGCAGCATGCCGGCAACCAGCCCGAGCGGCGTCGAGCCTGTCACATAACGCAGGATCAGCCCGCAGCCATAAACGCCGAGCCCGAAATAGGCGGCATGGCCAAAGCTGACGATGCCGGTGAAGCCGATCAGGAAGTTGAGCGACATCGCGGCCAGGCCGAGCACCAGGATGCGGGTGCCGAGCGAGGTGTAACCACCGATATAGGGAATCCAGAACGGGCACAGCAGCAGGATCATCCACACCAGGGCGAGGACGGGAAGGCGATGGCGATCGCCCGGCGGGGACTTCAGAAGGCCGCTCACTGCATGCCCTCCTCACCCAGAAAGCCACGCGGTCGCACCAGCAGCACGATCGCCATGATCACATACACCACGACATCGGATGCCGCGGGCCAGACCACGGCGGTGAGCGCGGCCGCGACCCCGATGGTCAACCCGCCCAGCAGCGTGCCCACCAGACTGCCCATCCCGCCCACGATGATGGCAACGAAACTCGGCAGCAGCAGGCTGTCGCCCATGTTCGGGTTGAGCCCGATCTGCCCGCCGGCGAGCACGCCCGCGAGCCCTGCGAGAAAGATGCCGAACGCGAAATTGAGCGAGCGCAGCCGCCGCACATTGATGCCAAGGGCGGAAACCGTGTCGAGGTCGAGGATACCGGCTCTGATGCGCATGCCCATCCGGCTATAGCGCAGGAAGGCGAACAGCCCGAGCACGGCGACGATGACGATGCCGACCAGGAACAGGCGGTAGGCGTTGAGGAAGAAATACGTCTGGCTCAGCGGCGCGGAGAGATTGTCGGGCACCGTCAGCGGCAGCCCGTTGACGCCCCAGATGTATCGGGTGGCGTCCTGCAGCATGAACGCAAGGCCGAAGGTCAGCAGCAGCGAGTAGATCGGATCGCGGCCATAGATACGGCTGATCATCGTGATTTCGATGAGATAGCCGACCACCCCGGTCAGCAGTGGCGCCACCAGCAGCGACGGCCAGAAGCCGATATACGGGATCAGCACATAGGCAAGATAGCCGCCCAGGGCCAGGAAATTGCCATGCGCGAAATTGATGACGTTGGAGAGATTGAGGATCATCGAAAGCCCGAGCGAGACCAGCACGTAAAATGCCCCGATGATCAGCCCATTGAACAAATTGAACAGGACAAGCTGCAGCAAGACATCTCTCCGTCGCTGGCCGCGCGGGTGGCGGATATGAAAACCCCTGCCGTCGGTATCACGCCGGCGGCAGGGGCAGCGTCGTTCCGATATCTCCCGCTACGCGGGGAACTTCATGTGGCAACCCGTTTCAGCGAGCGGCAGTACCTTGTTCGCGTCCACCAAGATATCGGCGGTGAAAACGTCGTACGGGCTGTCCTTCGCCGGCGGATGCACCTCGCCCGCGAAGATCGTCGGCATCAGCTCGTGGTCGCCGGCGCGGTAATAGACCCGCTTCTTCTGCAACGCGACTTCGGGCGGCAGTTCCATCCCCTCCATCGCACGGGCGAGGTCGAGGCCCTTCAGGCTCTTCGCCTTCTCGACGGCAAGCTTGACGCTGTGCACACCAACATATCCGAACCAGTGGCGCGCCGAGGCCGGCTTCTTATAGGCGGTCATGATGCCGTCGAAGAACTGCTTCACGAACGGTACGCCCGGCTGGTTCCACCACCATTCCATCGAGGCGAAACCGGACTGTGCGGCGGGCGGTACCGCGAGGATTTCCTCAAGCTCGTAGAGCGTGGCGCCGAGGCCCATCTCCTTGTTCATGCCGAACTGCACGAACTGCTTGGCCAGGTCGATCTGCGCCAGGCCGCCCATGTTGTTGATCAGCACGTCGGGCTTGTAGCCGCGGGCCTTGATCAGGGTGGCGGAGAAGTCGCTCGCCGCGATCGGCATGTAGACGTTCTCGAACGTGCCGCCGGCCGCCGTGAGATAGTGCTGGAAGCTCTGTTTCAGCGAGTGGCCATACGCGTAATCCGGCGAGATCATGAACCACTTCTTGCCGTATTTCTTGATCAGCAGCCCGGTCACCGCGCCCGCGTCCATCATTGTCGTGTTGCAGATACGGAACACGTTCCACGCGCAGGCCTTGCCGGTGATAGGGTCGGTGTGGCCACCGGGGACGATGTGCAGCACGCCCTTCTGCGTCGCCACCTGCGAGATCGCGTAGGCGATGCCGGAGTTCACGTCACCCATGGTGACGTTGACATGGTCCTTGTCGATCAGCTTGCGGATCTTCTCGACGCCGGTGCCGACATCGTTGGCGGAGTCTTCCACCAGAAGCTGCAGCTCCCGGCCCATGATGCCGCCCTTCTTGTTGATCTCGGCGACCGCGTATTTCGCGCCCTCGACCTCGGAGACCGCCTGGATCGACAGGCTGCCCGTCAGTGGATCGATGAAGCCGATCTTGACCGGGACTTCGCCGAGGGCCGGGACGATGAACGGCGCGGCGACCTGGGATGCGCCAATGGCGGCGGCTCCCTGCAGCACGCGACGACGGCCGAATCCACCCGACTTGCGTTGGACCATATCCCTTAGCCTCCCTGTAACCATGGTCGGCGGCCGCGGCATCATGCCTCCGGCTGACCTATACCATGCCGCTCGTTGGCGGATTGCGGCGCGATGATGGCGGAGGCCGGCGCGCCGCGCAAGGGGGGAGACCCGTCGCAATTCCTTGATTCTTCGACAGGTTGGCGCATGGGGCCGCAATGTCGCGACGCGGCACGCCTGGCTATGCGGCTCGCGTGCGTGCGGGCACCATGCTCCACCACCCCGGGAGCCAGCACGCCATGACCCATCGCGGCCTGAAATTCGGCATCTTTCTCGCCCCCTTCCACCGCCTCGGCGACAACCCGACGCTGGCGATTCGTCGCGATATCGATCTGATCGAGTGGCTCGACCATCTCGGCTACGACGAGGCCTGGATCGGCGAGCACCATTCCGCCGGCTGGGAGACGATCGCCTCGCCCGAGCTCGTCATCGCCGCGGCGGCGGAGCGAACCCGGCAGATCCGCCTCGGCTCGGGCGTCACCTCGCTGCCCTATCACAACCCGCTGCTGGTGGCGCAGCGCTTCACCCAGCTCGACCACATGACGCGCGGACGCGCGATGCTCGGCTGCGGGCCCGGCGCGCTGGTTTCGGACGCCTACATGCTGGGCATCGAGCCCGCGCTGCAGCGTCGGCGGATGGACGAGGCGCTCGACGTGATCATGGCGCTGCTCGCCGGCGAGACGGTGAGCCGCGAGACCGAATGGTTCACCCTGCGCGACGCGCGGCTGCACCTCGCGCCCTACACCGCGCCGCGCTTTCCAGTGGCGGTGGCGAGCACGCTGACGCCGGCGGGGGTGGCGGCGGCAGGCCGGCATGGGCTCGGCGTGCTGTCGCTCGGCGCAGGGCTGCCGGGCGGAGCCGATGCGCTGGCGAAACAATGGGCGATCGCCGAGGAAACCGCGGCCCGGCACGGCAAGACCATGGACCGCAGCGAGTGGCGCCTGGTGCTCAACATGCACGTGGCCGAGGACGATGCGCAGGCGCTGGCGGAGGTGAAGCTCGGCGAACGGCTGGAGACGGTGACCTATTTCGAGGAGACGCTGGCCCGCCCGCCCGGGCGGTCGGAGGATCCGCTGCGCGAGGGGGTGGCGGCGGGGACCACGCTGGTCGGCTCGCCCGAGACCGTGGCGCGCGGCATCGGCCGGCTGATGGAGCGCGCCGGCGGGCCGATCGGCGGGGTGATGTTCCGCGCCCATGAGTGGGCCAGCCGCGAGCAGACCTGGCGCAGCTTCGAGCTGTTCGCGCGCTGGGTAATGCCGCGTTTCCAGGGCTCGCTCGATGCGATCGCCGGCTCCAACGCCTGGACCCGTGCCAACCGCGACACGATCTTCAAGCCCAACGTCGAGGCCATCCGCCGCGCCTACACCGATGCCGGGCGGGCGGTGCCGGAGCAATTCGACGCCCGCATCTCCGGGGCGACGCCGGAGGGCACGTGACCGGCAGCGCCGGCGGCAGCGCTATTGGCGCAGCGTCGCGTGCGCGATGCGGCCCCGGAAGCGGTAGGTGCCGTGCAGCGTTCCGTCTGCCTGCAGCATATAGGTGGCGACGGCGCCGTTGGTGAGGAAGACGACGAGCCGGCCGGCATCGAAGCGGGCGACGCTGCGCTCATAGCCCGGGATGTCGATCTTCCAGGCCGGTGCCACGCCCCATTCGTAGATGACGCTTGCCGCTCCCGCGCCCACGCGCTCGACGACGAGGGTGGTGGGCAAGCTCGCGTCCCAGCTGCCGTTCCATTGCCCCACCAGCGCGGCCGGCGGCTGCGCGGCGGCCGGCGGTGTGCCTTGCCCGGTGCAGGCGGCGAGGGCAACGGCGAGGGCGGCGGCTTTCCAGGGCATGGGCGTTCGTTCCCCGCCCGCCCGTCTTCCCACGCCCCGCTCGCGTCGCGCGCTCAAGCTTCGTCCTCGATCGGGTTGCGCAGCGTGCCGATGCCGGTGATCTCCACCTCCACCGTGTCGCCCGGCTTCATCCACAGCGGCGGCTTGCGGTAGGCGCCGACGCCGCCCGTCGTGCCGGTGATGACGACATCGCCCGGCTCCAGCACCGTGAAGGTCGAGCAGTAGGCGACCAGCCTTGCCACGTCGAACACCAGGTCGTCGATCGTGGCGCGCTGTACCTCCTCGCCGTTGAGGCGGGTGACCAGGCTCGCCCTGGCTATGTCGCCGGCTTCGTCCGGGGTCACGAGCCAGGGACCGAAGCCGCCGGTCGCGGGGAAGTTCTTGCCGGGGGTGAACTGGGTCGAATGGCGCTGCCATTCGCGCACCGAGCCGTCGTTGTAGCAGGCATAGCCGGCAACGACGGACATCGCCTCGGCTTCGGTGACGTGACGGCAGCGCCGGCCGACGACGAAGGCGAGTTCGCCCTCGTAGTCGAGGGTCGGCGAGACCCTGGGGCGGATGATCGGCTGCAGGTGCCCGACCTGGGTGTTGGCCCAGCGGGTGAAGATGGTCGGCATCTTCGGTGGCTCGCGCCCGCCCTCGAGGATGTGGGAGAGGTAGTTGAGGCCGACGCAGATGATCTTGTCCGGGTCCGGGATGGGCGGCAGCCAGGTGAGGTTCGCCAGATCGAGGCGCGGCGCCGCTGCCGGCACCGTGATCGCCCGCCCGGCGGTCAGCGCCGCGCGCAGGCTCGGCGCGGTGGCCGTGAGGTCGGCGACCGTTCCGCCCTCGACGGCGCCCCAGCCGGCACGCCCGCTGCGGTCGCGGAAGCTCATGAGTTTCATCGTGGCGTTCCCTTCCTCTCGGCGATGAGTTGCTCGAACAGGCGCCGCCAGGCGGCGAGTACCGGGGCCTGCATGAAGTCGCGTTCATAACGTTCGCGGCCGGCGGCGGCGAGACGCTGCGCGAGGTCGCGCCCGGCGAGCACGCGCGCGAGCGCCGCGGCGAGGGCCGCCTCGTCCTCGAGCGGCACCAGGATGCCGGTTTCGTCCGCCGCGATCAGCTCGGCGGGCCCGAGCGCGGCGAGCGCCACCACCGGGCGGCGCGCGGACCAGGCTTCCAGCACCATGTTGCCGAGCGGCTCGCCGCGCGAGGAGCAGAGGAAGACGTCGCAAGCCGCAAGCAGCGCCCCCGCGTCGCGGCGCCAGCCGAGGAAATGCGCCCGCCCGGCGACGCCGAGGCTGGCGGCGAGCGAGCGCAGGGCGGCCTCCTCGGGGCCGCTGCCGGCGATCGCCAGATGCGCGCCGGGCAGCCGCGCGAGCGCCCTGAGCGCGATGTCGAAGCCCTTGTCGCGATGCAGCCGGCCGAGGCCGAGCAGCATCGGCGCGTCCGCCGGGATGCCGAGCGAGCCGCGCTCGGCCGGCGCCGTGCCGGCGCAATCGTCGACGAAATTGGGCAGGTAGTGGGTCCGGCTTTCGGCGATCCCCCTGGCCCGGAGCCAGGCGACGATGCCGTGCGTGTTGCCGACGAGATGATTGCAGGCGCGGAAATATTTCGGATCGTAATAGCCGCCGAGGCGCCCGACCAGCACCCAGGGGCCGCGCGGCGCGTGCATCGAGGCGCGGCTCATCCAGGTCATCGCGATGTCGGGGCGGAACGCGCGCAGGGTCCGGGCGATGCGCGGGCGGGTGAGGAGATCGAGCGGACCGCCGAAGCGCAGCCCGACCGGCTCGAGCCCGGCCGCGGCCAGCCGGGCGGCGCGGGCGGGCTCGCTGCGGATGACCGGCAGTACGGTCTCGCCGGCGCCGGCCTGGGCGACGCACATGCGCTCGTAGAACAGCTCCGCTCCACCGTCGCGGGCGCCGGCCATGATATGGGCGATGCGCATCAGCCGCGTCCGAGCAGCCGTGTCGCCGCGGTGAGCGCCTGGGCGACCGGCAGGCCCTCCATGCTGCGATCCGGCGCGACGGCGGCGGCGGCGCGAGGCCCGGCGGGGGCGTATTCGGCGGCCGGCGTCGGGCCGAACAGGCCGAGCGTCGGTGCGCCGGCGGCGGCGGCGAGGTGCATCAGGCCGGAATCGTTGCCGACGAACAACGAGGCGCGCGCGAGGCAGGCGGCGGCCTCGGGCAGGGTGAGGTTGCCCGCGAGGTCGATGGCGCCGGGGAAGGCGGCGAGGACCGGGGCGGCGAGGGCGCGCTCCGTCGGGCCGGGGCCGGCCATCACCGCGACCGCCGCGCCCGCGAGCGCGCCGGCGAGCAGCGCGCGGCCGAGGGCCACGAAGCGCTCGGCCGGCCAGATCTTGCCGCTCCAGTTGGCGGTCGGCGCGAGCACGAGCAACGGGCCCGGCGGCAGCAGGGCGGCGGCGCGGGCCTCGTCGGCGGGCGCGGTCCAGACCACCGGCAGCGGCGGCGGGTCGAGGCCGAGGACGGCGCCGAGCTGGGCGATCTTGGCGCCGGTGGCGCGGCGCATGCGCGCGCGCCGTCGCGTCGGCACCAGGAAGGCGAGGGCGGAGGCGCGCAGGTCGACGACGAGGTCCCAGGCGGTGAAGGCGGTGGCGGCCCAGAGCGGCAGCCAGTGCCGCCGGTCGCGCCGCTTTTCCAGCAGGATCAGGCGGTCGAGGCGCGGCATCCGCTCGAACACGCCGGCGGCGACGGTACCGCAGGCGACGGTGAAGCGCGCGTCGGGGTAGCGGCGCAGCAGGTGGTCGATGAGGCCGGTCGAGAGCACCACGTCGCCGATGCGGTTGGAGCTGACGAACAGGATCCGCCTCATGCGCCGGGCGCCCGCGCCAGCGCCGTGGCGATCCCCGCCATCATGAAGAAGATGCCGGAACTGTAGAGGTCGAAGGCCGAACTCGACGAGGCGATCGGCCAGAGATGCACGAGGCAGGCAACGAAGACGCCGGCGCGCAGCGCATCGGGCTGGCGCAGCAGGCCGCGTCCGGCGACCAGCAGCCAGGCCAGCGCCGCGGCGGCGAACAGCACGAGGCCGGGCAGGCCGGCATTGGTCAGCGCTTCGAGATAGATGTTGTGCGGATGAATGTTGCAGATCGCCGCCCCGCCGCCCGCGGCGAGGTGCTGGCCGAGCGCGGGGAAGGCGCGGAAATTGGCGGGCTCGGCGCAGGCATGACGGAAACCGTCGAAGCCCCAGCCGAGCAGCGGATGGTTCTGCGCCATGGCCAGCGAGCGCAGGTAGAGCGAGCCGTAGGGGCTGTCGGGGAAATGCTCCATCGTCTGGCTGAACAGCGTCACCAGCCGGTGATGCGCCTGCGGCGAGAACACCACCGTCGCGAGCACCAGCGGCGGCACCAGCACCAGCGCCGCCAGCGCGAGCGGGCGCAGCCGGCGCAGCAGGAGCGCGGTCGCGGCGAGGCCGAGCAGCAGCAGCAGCAGCGGCATGCGCTGGCCGATCAGTACCATGGTCACGACGGTCAGCAGCAGCAGGGCCGCGGCGGCGAGCAGGCGCACGCGCGCGAGCACCGGCAGCAGCACCACGAACAGCATGCGCACCAGCGGGGCGCTGGCACGGGGCTCGTAGAAGGGGCCGGTCAGCGAGCCGTCGCTCCAGCGGCGGAAGCCCCACATGTCGAAGCCGGTGAGTTGCTGCAGCCAGACATTGGCGCCGAGATAGAGCACGGCGAGCGCGAGCATGCGCGTGATCCAGGCACGCGCCGCCGTCTCCGCCAGCACCACGCGGCCGAGCGCGGGGACGAGCAGGAACCAGCGCAGCGAGGCGAGCGCCTGGACGAAAGCCGGCATGCCGCCGGCGGCGTGGCCGGGCAGCGAGCAGAGGAGCTGCCAGCCCCAGAACAGGAGGCCCGGCAGCGCCTCCGGCGCCAGCAGCCAGCGCCAGGAGCGGGTCGCCGCCAGTTGCCAGAGGAAGGCGAGGTCGATGATGGCGACGGCGACCTCGGTGAGGGCGCGCGCGTGCAGCAGCAGCAGCGGCAGCAGGGCGGCGGCGATCTGCGCCGCGCGCAGCGCCCGGCGGGGCAGGGGCGGCATCAGTGCAGCTTCGGCGCGCGCAGGAAACTCTGGCGATCGGCGGAGGTGATGCGCACCGCCATGCGCGAGCCGTCGCGGCCGACGCGCAGCAGCACCGTCGCCCCGGCCGGGCCGGCCTGCCAGATCTTGCGCCAGAGGGCCGCGAGATCGCTCACGTCCTCGTCGCCGACGCCGATGATGCGGTCGCCCTGGCGCAGGCCGGCGCGCGCCGCCGGGCCGGTTTCGGCGAGGCCGCCGATGACGATGCCCTCCTCGGCTTCCATGGCGTAGAGGCCGAGCCAGGGGCGCGGCGGGGCTTTCGGCCGGCCCAGGGTGAGCAGCTCGTCGAGCACCGGCGGCAGACAATCGACGGGGACGACCATGTTCATGTCCATCCGCCGCTTGCCGTCGCCCTGCTGGAGGATCAGCGAGCCGGTGCCGAGCAGCTTGCCAGCGGTCGAGATCAGGGCCGAGCCGGACCAGAACGGATGCGCCGGGGCGGTGAAGATCGCGTTGTCCAGCACGTATTCCCAGTAGCCGGCGAATTCCTGGCGGTTGACGATCCGGGTCTCGATCGCGTGGCGCCGGCCGCCGCCCGCGGCCATGATCGCCTCCGTGCCCGTGGCGAGGGTCCCGGAATCGCCGAGTTCCAGCGCCGGCAGGTCGAGCCGGCCCAGCGCCTGCACCAGGCCGAGGCCGGAGGCGGCGTCGAAACCCAGCGGGTGCGCCGGGACCGCGCGGCCGTCCGCGGTGATGATCCAGACGGTTTCCGCTTCGGTGATCAGGTAGCCGATGGTGAGCACCAGCCCGTCCTCGCGGATCACCGCGCCATTGCCGATGCGCTCGGTCCCGAGGGTCGCGGCGGTGAAGGCGTCGGCGGGCACGTTGGCGCGCAGCCCCACCACCGCGCGCAGCGTCCGTTCGAGGTCGAAGCGATAGTCGTTGGGATGCGGCTGCAGATTTTCTGGGATTTCCCAGTCTTCGGGCTCCATCTCGGCGTCGGTGCCTCCTTTGCCGGCACTATATGGGGCGCAAGCCGGGCCGGCGGCAAGGAAGGCGGCGGCGCGAGCGCTCAGACGCCGATCGCCTGCGCGATGTCCGCCCTGGTCCAGAGGCCGAGCTCGCGCGCCGCTTCGCCCACGGGGCGGTCCTGCAGCTGCATGCGCGGCGGCGGCAGGCGGAACGGCGGCAGCAGCAGATTGACGTGGCGGGTCAGTCCTGTCGCAATATCGACGTTCTCCGGAACCGAATTATATTGGGTTAGCAGGCAATACTTCGCTCCCGACGCAACGAAACACGTCAGTGCGTTGATGATGTCCGAATTGGATAAATGGATCAGCCCGTCGCGGCAGAACCAGAGATCGGTTTGCGGGTGCTGGCCGCGCGTCAGGTCGAGGACGATGAACTCGCGCCTCGGCGCACCATAGGTCGCGCGGCACCGGGCCACGATGTCGTCGACGATGTCACCGCCGATGTAGTGGAACCCGTCCGCGAAGGGCACCGTCTGCATCCAGTTGAAGTCGCCGCACGGCGCATCGAGCATCGAGCGGATGCTCAGCCGCTGCAACAGTCCGGCCAGTTCGTGGCGTAGCGTCTCGGTCGACGCCAGCGACGAGCCGTTCCCGCTGGCGGACTCGCCGTTGCCCCAGTAATTCGTCTTGTAGATGAGTGTGAACGCCTCTTTCGCGTCGGCGCTGGTGGCGATCCGCTGGCGGACATTCCTCTTCCAGCGCGACTTGAGCTGCCGGCGCACGAGTGGGATGCGCGCCAGGAATTCCCGGATCCTGGTCCCGATCATCGTCTCTGCCCCCCTCCGGCGCGATTGCCGCGCCCGGCGCCGCCGGCGAGGCAGATCGCGCAGTTGAACGCGTGTTGCCTGGTGAACCCGCGCGGCCCTAGTTAGGGAGTGCCACCCGGCAAGAAAAGGGCGGCAACGCCAGCGCGGCGAAACCGCCGGGGTACG
Source organism: Pseudomonadota bacterium (assembly GCA_021784255.1). Classification (GTDB taxonomy): domain Bacteria; phylum Pseudomonadota; class Alphaproteobacteria; order Acetobacterales; family Acetobacteraceae; genus JAJXXT01. The sequence goes on from JAJXSZ010000058.1 coordinate 11,915, forward strand.
AGCGGGGTTTGCAATGCGCTGGACGCCACCGCTAGATTGCCCGGCATGGAAGCACCCATCATTCTCGTCCTGCTCGCCTCCCCGACCGGGGCCGGCGAATGCCTCTCGGTTGCGACGGGGGTCGGGCGGAC
>JAJXSZ010000059.1 GCA_021784255.1 Pseudomonadota bacterium
CCGGCGCCGGCGGCATCGTCACGCCGGGCGGGCGTGGCGGCAGGGGCAGCAGCGGCTGGCCGCGGACGACCGGCAGCCGGCCGGGATGCGACGCCCCGAGCTCGGAAGGCGTGCGCAGATAGGCCGGCGGTATCGGCGGCGGCGGCAGCGCCGCACGCGCCGTGCCCACGGCGAACACCAGCCCGGCCCCGAGCAACCAGCCCCAACGCATCGACGACTCTCTACAGGCCCCGCCCGAGAGCGGGTCAAGCACCGCCAACTAAAAGGAAACGATCGCGCGCGCGTCGGCGAGCAGCGTCGCCATCCCGGCGACTTCGACGCCGGGTGCCAGGCGCTCCGCCGCGATCCCCGCGAGACGCAACGCCGTCTCGCACGCGATGCGTCGCACCCCGAGTTCGGCCGCCGCCGCGCACAGCTCCGCGCAGGTCGCGACGCCGAGCGAACGCCGGCGCGACTCCTCGGCCGTCTCCTGACCCGCCGCCCCCTCGGCCAGCAGGGCCGCGACCCCGGCTTCGGTGGCGAACAGCACGACGCCGCGACCGAGCGAAGCGGCCGTCGTCGCCAGCATCAGAGCGGCATGGACGCGCGACGAAGCCGCCGACAACAGCAGGATACCCAGGTGATCAGGCGGCGCAGACAGGGGCCGGCTCCGCATGGTGCGACAGATCCCGATAGCCCTGCGCGCCGCAGGACGGACATTCGGGGTCGCCTGGCAGCGCGATCGTGCGCATGCGCGAAGCAAGGGCGTCCCAGATGAGCAGCCGCCCGGCGAGTGTCTCGCCGATGCCGGTGATCTCCTTCAGCACCTCGGTCGCCTGCAACGTGCCCATGACGCCCGTCACCGCGCCGAGCACCCCCGCCTCGCCGCAGCTCGGCACCAGGCCTGGTGGCGGCGGCGCCGGATGCAGACAGCGATAGCATGGCCCGCCGGCCTGCGGCTTGAACACGCCGAGCTGCCCCTCGAAGCGCAGCACGGCGGCGGAAACCAGCGTCTTGCCCAGCAGCACGCAGGCATCCGACAACAGGAAGCGCGTCGCGAAATTGTCGGTGCCATCACAGACGATGTCGTAGTCGCGGATGAGGTCGAGCACGTTGTCCCGCCCGATGCGCGCGCGCACCGGCTGCAACGCCACCAGCGGGTTGATGCGCCGTGCGGCCGCCGCCGCGGACGTCACTTTCGGCTTGCCCAGATCCGCCGTCCCATGCGCCACCTGGCGCTGCAGGTTGGAGAGCTCGACCAAATCGTCATCGACGATGCCGATCGTCCCCACGCCCGCCGCCGCGAGATAGAGCAGGAGCGGCGAGCCGAGTCCGCCGGCGCCGGCGATCAGAACGCGCGCCGCGCGCAGCTTTGCCTGCCCCGTGCCACCGACCTCGGCGAGCAGGATGTGGCGCGCGTAACGCCGGATCTCGTCCTCGGAAAAATCCAATTCCATCGCCGGCATATGGGTGCCCGGCCGCGTCCGACGCAAGCCCGGCGGCCGGCCCGCAGTCAGGCGGGCGTAGCGGGATAGCCCGCCTCGTCCAGTGCCGCGATCACCGATGCGCTTTCCGCGCCCTCGACCGTCACGCGGTGCGCCGGCAGATCGACCGTCACCCGTGCCGCCGGAGCGACCGAGGCCACCGCCTCCTTCACCGCGCGCTCGCAATGCGAGCAGCTCATGTCCGGAACATTCAGCGTCAGCATGGTTACCTCCGCGCCGGAGATGGCGCTTCCCACCGTGGCAAGGTCAACCCCTCCGCCTGCCCATGACCGCGCTCGCTGCCGGACCCGGCGGCCGCCTGGGGCCATGCCGCTCGACGGCATGGCGGATAGGCATCGCCGGGGACGGCCCTGGCCCGGCGAGCGGGTGCGAACACTCCGAGCGGGTGCGAACACTCAGAGCGCGGCCAGCACCGCCTCGGCGACCTCGCGCGTGGCCGCGTTCCCACCGGCGTCCGGCGGCCGCAACCCCGCGGCGAAGGCGCGGTCCACGCCCGCGCGAAGCATCGCCGCCGCGTCCGCGCAGCGCGGCGCCGCGTGCCGCTCCGCCAGCCATTCCAGCATCATCGCCGCGGAAAGGATGGTCGCGGTCGGGTTGGCGAGGCCCTTGCCCGCGATGTCGGGCGCGCTGCCATGGCAGGGCTGAAACACCGCATGGGCATCGCCGATATCCGCCGACGGCGCGAAGCCGAGGCCGCCAATCAGCCCGGCCGCCAGGTCGGAGAGGATGTCGCCGAACATGTTCTCCGTCACCATCACGTCAAACCGCCAGGGCCGGCGCACCAGGTCGAGCGCCGCCGCGTCGACGTAGACGCATTCCGCCTCGATCGCCCGGTGCCGCGCCGCGACCTCGAGAAAGACCCGGCGGAAGAACGCCATCGAGGTGAGCACATTGGCCTTGTCGACGCAGGTCACGCGCCCCGGCAGGCCGCGCGCGCGCCGCGCCCCGGCGAGACGGAACGCCGCCTCGAACAGCCGCTCGCTGGTCGCGCGCGTGATCACCAGCCGGTCGATCGCCCGCGCGTCGTTCTCCACCCGCCCGAGCTTGCGCTCCGCGAACAACCCCTCGGTCGATTCCCGCAGCAGCACGATGTCCAGCGACACGGCGCGCGGGTCGGCGAGCGGGATCGACAGGCCGGGGATCGGGCGAGCCGGCCGCACCCCGGCATAGAGCCCGAGCTCCGTGCGCAGATCGAGTTGCGGTGCGATCTCGGTGCCGTCGGGATAGCGCACCGCCGGGTCGCCCATCGCCCCGAGCAGGATCGCATCCGCCGCCCGGCACGCCGCCATTGTCGCCGCCGGCAACGCCGCGCCAGTCGCGGCATAGCAGGCCGCCCCCGCTGGATGTTCCTCGAGCGCCAGCGACAGCCCGGCGCGCGCGCTGGCCGCGCGCAGCAGCAGCAGCGTCGGCGCCACCACTTCTTTACCGATACCGTCGCCAGGCAGCACCGCAATGCCAAAATCGCTCATGCCGCATCCTCGCCTTGCATCCGGCTCCGTCAACCGCCCTTGACCTTCCCATCATAGGAAGCCCATCTCCGAACCATGGACGCCGACAGCACCATCGATCTGGCCATCACCGGCATGACCTGCGCGGCCTGCGCCACGCGCGTCGAGCGGGCGCTCAAGCGCACGCCGGGCGTCGCGGCGGCGTCGGTCAACCTGGCCACCGAGCGCGCCCGCGTGACGCTCGCGGGCGCCGACGAGGCTGCGGTGATCGCCGCCGTGACGCGCGCCGGGTATGGCGCGGCACCCCTGGACGCGGCGCCGAAGGCGGATCCCTGGGAATGGTGGCTGCTCGGCCTCGGCGGCGTGCTCACGCTGCCGCTGCTCGCGTCCATGGCGGGGTTGCGGCTGCCTGGCTGGGCGGCGCTGGCGCTGGCCACCCCGGTGCAGTTCGTCGTTGGCTGGCGCTTCCACCGCGGCGCCGTCGCCGCCCTGCGCAACCGCGCGCCCAACATGGACGTGCTGGTCTCGCTCGGCACCTGGTCCGCCTTCCTGCTCAGCGTCTGGGATCTGCTGGCCGGGGCGCCGCTCTACTTCGAATCCGCCACCGTGGTGATCGTGCTGGTGCGGCTGGGCAAGGCGCTGGAGGCACGCGCCCGCCGCCGCACCGCCGGCGCCCTGCGCGCCCTCGAGGCGCTGCGCCCTGCGACGGCCTGGCGCCTCGCCGACGGCAAAGAAATCGAGGTCCCGGTCGCCGCCCTCGGCATCGGTGAGCGCATTGCTGTGCCACCCGGCGAACGCATCCCGGTCGACGGCATCGTGCGCGCCGGCGAAAGCGACGCCGATGAAAGCCTGCTGACCGGCGAGAGCCGGCCGGTGCCCAAGGAGCCCGGCGGGCGCGTCGTCGCCGGCTCGCTCAACGGCGCCGGCCGTCTTGAGATCGAAACGACGGCGCTGGCCGGCGAGACGATGCTCGCGCGGATCGTCCGTCTGGTGGAGGACGCCCAGGCTGCCAAGCCGCCGATCCAGCGGACCGTCGATCGGGTGAGTGCGGTCTTCGTTCCCATCGTGCTGGCCATCGCGGCTCTGTCCCTGGGTACCTGGCTGCTGCTCGGTGCCCCGCTCGACTACGCGCTGGTGGCGGCTGCGGCGGTGCTCGTCGTCGCCTGCCCCTGCGCGCTCGGCCTCGCCACACCCGCCGCGATCGTCGCCGGCACCGGCGCTGCCGCGCGGGCCGGCATCCTCATCGCCGACCCCGCGGTGCTGGATACCGCGCGCGGCATCAAGACCGTCGCCTTCGACAAGACCGGCACGCTCACCGAGGGCCGGCCGCGCCTCATCGCCGCCATCCCCGCCGCAGCGATGACCCAAGCGGAACTTCTCGCGATGGCCGCCGCGATCGAGGGCAACGCCACTCACCCGCTGGCACGCGCGATCCGCGACGCGGCCCGGGATCTGGCCATTCCGGCCGCCACCGACCTGCGCGCGCTTCCCGGCCGCGGCGCCGAGGCCCGGGTCGAGGGCCGCCGCCTTGCCCTGGGCAGCGAGCGCCTGCTCGCGGAGTCGGGGGCCGAGCCCGGCTCGCTGGGCGCGGCCGCCGCGCGCCATGCGAACGCCAGCCTCGCCTGGCTCATCGCGCCGGAGGAGGCGCGCGTGCTCGGCCTGCTCGCCTTCGCCGACACCGCACGCACCGGCGCCCGCGAGGCGGTCGCGCAACTGCACCGCCAGGGCTTCCACGTGGCCATGCTCTCGGGCGATCACCGCGACGCCGCCGAGGCGGTCGCCGCCGAGCTCGGCATCGAGGACGTCCGCGCCGGCCTGCTGCCGGCCGAAAAACTCGCGGCCATCGCCGAGCTGCGCCAGCGCGGGCCGGTCGCGATGGTCGGCGATGGCGTCAACGACGCGCCGGCCCTGGCCGCCGCCGATCTGGGCATCGCCGTCGCCGGCGGCAGCGAGGCGGCACTGCATGCCGCGGGGATCACCCTGCTGCGCGCCGACCCGCGCCTGGTTCCCGCCTCGCTCGCCATCGCCCGGCTCACCGCGCGCACCATCCGCCAGGGTCTGTTCTGGGCCTTCGCCTACAACCTCCTTGCCCTGCCCTTCGCGGCCTTCGGCGTGCTCTCGCCGATGATCGCCGGCGGCGCCATGGCGGCCTCGTCGGTCTCCGTCGTGCTCAACGCGCTGCGCCTGCGCCGCTGGAAGCCGGCCATCGGGGAGGCGGCATGAACATCGGCGAGGCTGCGCGCGCCTCCGGCGTCTCGGCCAAGATGATCCGTTATTATGAAGCAACGGGTCTGCTGGCCGCGGTCGAGCGCACCCTCGGCAATTACCGCACCTACGCACCCGCCGACATCCATACGCTGCGCTTCATCCGCCGCGCCCGCGACCTCGGCTTCGACATGGCCTCGATCGCGCGCCTGCTCGCCCTCTGGCGCGACGAGCGCCGCAGCAGCGCCGAGGTCAAGCACATCGCCGAGGGCCACATCGCGGCCCTGCGCGAGCGGATCGGCCAGATGCAGGCGATGCTGCGCACGCTCGAGCATCTCTGCCAGCATTGCCATGGCGATACGCGACCCGACTGCCCGATCCTCGACGATCTCGCCGCTCCCGACCACGCCACGTCCCACGCCACGCCACGCGCCGCCCGATGAGCCTCACCCGCCGCGCGCTGCTCGCTGCCACCGCGGCGCTGCCGGCCGCCTCCGTTTACGCGGCCACCCCACGCACGCTCACCGCCGCCACCCGCACGCTCGACGTGCTGGGCAAGCCCGCGACGGCGTTCTCGCTCCTCGGCCCGGACGGCAAGCCCGGCCTCGCCTTTGCACCCGGCGAGCGCTTTTCGGTAACGTTTCACAACGACCTCGACGAATCGACACTGCTGCACTGGCATGGCCTCACGCCGCCGCCGGCGCAGGACGGCACGCCCGGTCTGTCGGCCGCGGCGATCGTCGCCGGCGAGTCCGCCGCCTATCGTTTTCCGCTGGTCCGGCCCGCGACCGCCTGGGCACATCCGCTCGGTCTGCAGCAGCAGCGCCTGCTTGCCGCGCCGATCGTCGTGCATGCGCCCACCGACGCGATGCTGCGCGAGCACGTGGTGCTGCTCGCCGACTTTGCCTTCGCCGACGCCGCCGAGCTGCAGGCTGCGCTGGGCACCGGCGGTGGCGACGGCGAAGCCATCGCCTACGATGCCTTTCTGGCCAACGACCGCAGCCTCGACGATCCGGAAATCGTGCTGGCGGCACCGGGCGAGACGTTGCGCCTGCGCATCGTCAACGCCGCCAGCGCCACCGGCTTCACCATCGACACCGGCGCCCTGCAGGCACGGCTGGTCGCGGTGGACGGCAACGCCGTCGTGCCGCTCGAGGCTACCCGCTTCCCCCTCGCCCTGGGCCAGCGCCTCGACCTGCTGCTGCGCGTCGCCGCACCCGGCGCCTACCCGATCGTGGCCGCGGCCGAGGGCCGCATGGACCGCGCCGGCATCGTGCTCGCCACGCGCGGCGCACCGGTGGCCAGGCTCGCGCGCCAGGCCGACCGGCCCGGCGGCTTCCTCGACGCCGGATTCGAGAAGCGCCTTGCCGCGGATCACCGCCTGCCGGCGATGCGCCCCGACCGCAGCCTCGCCATCCGGCTGGACGGCCAGACCCGCCCCTATGCCTGGACCATCAGTGGCGACGATCTCAACGTGCATGCCGGCGAGCGGGTCGAGATCGCCGTCACCAACGCCACCGATCGGGCGCAGCCGATCCATCTGCATGGCCACATCTTCGAGGTCGTGGGCATCGGCGAGGTGCGCATGGCCGGCGCGCTGCGCGATACCGTCTCGGTGCCTGCGCGCGCGACCGTGACGCTGGCGCTGGACGCCGACAATCCCGGCGAATGGCTGCTGCACTCGACGCATCTCTACCGGCTGCTCGCCGGCATGGCCGCGATCCTGCGCTACGGCGCGTGAAGCGTCAGGCCGGTTCCGCGAGCCGCTGCGCCTTGACGACCTCACCGGCGAAGTCGCGCGGAGCCGCGCGCTCCGGCCCGCCCACCATCACGTCCGGACGCAGCAGCCCGACCAGCTCCTCGGCGGGGTCGCCCTCGCCGGCGGCGATCACCACGAGATCGACGCTGTCGAGGCTGGCCAGGCGCGCCGCGCGCACGACCTCCGGCTCGCGCGGCCGGCCATGTCCCTTACGCCGCCGCAACGACGCATCCGACGCGAGCCCGACCACCAGCCGCTCGCAGGTGGCACGCGCCTGCTCCAGAAGATGCGTGTGCCCCAGCCGCAAGCCGTCGAATCCACCGGCGACGAAGCCGATGCGCCTCCCGTCGCGGCGCCACCGCTCGACCCGCGCCGCCGCGGCTTCGGCCGAGACGATGCGCGCCATCGCTCCTTGCAGCGGGCTCGCCGCCGCGCGCAGGTCGCCGGCGCGCGCGACCGCGGTTCCAGCACGGCCCAGCACGACCCCCGCGGCCAACGCCGCCAGCCGGGCGGCGTCCCCGATGGGAAGCTGCGCCGCGAGCCCGCCGGCCAGCGCCGCGGTCACGCTGTCCTCCACGCCCGCGACATCGAGCCGCTCGCCCTCCGCCACGCGCAGCAGCGTGCTGGCGGCGGCGTCCGCCAGCATCAGCCCTTCGCCCGGCATCAGTGCCGCCACCGCGCCGACGCCGAGGCGTTCGCGCAGTGCCGCGCAGGCAGCCGCCAGCGCGCCGGGCTGCGTCACGTCCATCCCGCTCTCCGCCGCCAGCACCGGCACGGACGGCACCAGCACATCGACCCCGGCGTAGCGCGCGAGCTCGCCGCCGTGCACATTCGCCAGCACCGTGCGTCCGGTCGCCCGCGCGGCCGCCACCAGGGCCGGCGCGATCTCGCCCTCCAGCACGCCCTTGCGGTAATCCGAGAGCACGACGACGGAGGTCGCCGCCATGGCGTCGCGCGCGATGCGCAGCACGCGTTCGGCGATGCGCGGGTGCACCGGGCTTGCATCGTCGGTGTCCGCGCGCAACAGGATCTGCGCCTCGCCGTGATGCGCCGCGCCCACGAAGCGCGTCTTCACCGTGGTCAGCCGCCCACCCTGAACCACCAGCCATGGTTCGACCCCTGGCTGGCCGCCGATCAGCCCGGTGAGCTCCGCGCCAGCGGCATCGTCGCCGACCACGGCGACCAGGGCCACCGCGGCACCCAGCGCGCAGAGATTGCGCACCAGATTGCCCGCGCCGCCCGGCACCGCGAGTTCGCGCTCGATGGCGAGCACCGGCACCGGCGCCTCCGGGCTCACCCGCGCGACGGCGCCGAACACGGTGCGGTCCAGCATCGCGTCGCCCACCACCAGCACGCCCTGATGCGCCAGTCGCGAAAGCGCGGCGATGGCATCGCTGTCGGTCATGCCGCCCGCCTAACCGCCCACCGGCAGAAGGGCAAGCCTGGAATGAGGGGACCGCGGATCAGGCACCGCTGACCTGGATGAAGCGGAGCCGGTCGCCCTCCAGCACCACCGCCGTCAGCATGCCGCCGAGCACCGCGCCGGTGTCGATGCCGATGCGCCACCGCGTCACCGTCGGTGCCGCTTCGGGGGTATGGCCGTGCACCACCACCCAGGGCCGCCCCCAACCCGGCAGCCCCTCGTCGGCGGAAAGAAACGGCTCGCGGATGGTCGTGAGGTCCTCCCGCATCTGCCGGATCAGCGGCACGCCGGGGCGCACCCCGGCATGGACGAAGAGGTAACTGCCGGCGCGGTGCAGCAGCGGCCGGGCGGCCAGGAAGCTGCGCGCCGCCGCCGGCACCACCGCCGGCCAGTCATGCCGGCTTGCTCCCGCTCCGGCGCCCCAGCTCGCCAGGGAGTCCCAGCCGCCGAAGGCGAGCCAGCCGGCCGCAGCGCGTCGTTCGCCGGCGAGGGCCCGCTCCATCATCACCTCGTGATTGCCGGCAAGCACCACCACGCGCACCCCGGCAGCGGGGAAGGGCGCCATCGCACGCGCCACCACGCCCGCGGAATCCGGTCCGCGGTCGATCAGGTCGCCGACATGGAGCACCGTCGCACGCCCCACCGGCCGTGCCGCGAGGTCGGCCACGATGCTTTCGGTCATCGCGTCCATCGCTGCGGCGCAGCCGTGGATGTCGCCGATGGCGTAAATCCGCTCGCCGGGCGGCAGCAACCCCGGCGCGGCGCAGGAGGCGACGGGCACCACCGCTAATCTGTCCGATACCATTTCCCGTCACCATAAGCCGGCGCCGTCGGGTCGTGGATCCCAAGCTCGAACCGACGTGGTCAAGATTTGTCGGTGAGGCGCCGCACCGGCGCCTGCCTTGCGAGCGGAGTCGAGCTTGCCCGCCCCGGAGAATGACGTGTCGGAAAATCTGGCACATCCACGCCACACGCCGTCGCCCGCCGGTTCCGGCTGGCCGGTCCATGGCACGCATGCTCCGGGCTCCGCCGGCCCTGGTTCCCCGCTCCCGGGTCTGTCGGGGCTGGACCCGCCGGGCTGGGGACCCATCCACCTGGCCGGCGCCGAGACCGCCGTCCTCGCGGCCCCGCACGCCGCCGACCGCCACAGCCTGACCGCACCGCGTTGGGCCACCCCGCGCTCGGCCGCCATGCGCCTGCTCGCGGAGGAGCACATCGCCGCGCATGGCGGCGCGCTGCGATCGCTCGCCAGCCCGCCGCACGCCCTGCTCGTCCGCACCGCCCGCGATCATGCGGAGACCCTCGACGCGCGATTGCGCCTGTTGCTCGGCGAGAATGCAGTCGCCAGCTTCGACCTCCCCGAACAGGCGGAGGCGTTGTCCGAGCGCCTCGCCGCCGAACGCCACGGCACGGAGCCGGGCTTCGCCGTTGCCCTCGCCGCGCCGTCGCGTCCGCTGCTGCGCCTGGTCGCACCGCTCGGCCATGAAACGCTCGACGCGACCCTTGCCGGGCTCGAGGCGCTGCCGGCGGCGCCGCCGCCGCTGCTGAGCCTGCCCCTCGCCGCCCTGCACGATGACGCCTTCCTGCGCTTCGCCGCCCGGCATCGGCGCCGCGCCGGCATGCAGGCGCAGGGCCTGGTCGCCGCGATACCGTTCGCCGAGCTGCTGGCCGCACCGGACACGGCGCGCCGCGCCGCGGCCGCGCTCGCGCATGCGGGGCATCGGCTCGCCGCGGCCCTGCCGGCGCAGGCGCTGCGCCTTTTCGATCCTTCAACGATGAGCGTCTCACTGCTGGTCGTGCCCTGGGATCCGGCATGGCAGCGCGGCGACGCGGCGTTGCTGCGAGCCACGCCCGCGCGGATGCTGGCCACGGGCGTCGACAGCGTCGCTTCCCTCTCGGCCTGCCGCGCCGCGGGCATCGGCGCCGTCGCCGGCCGCGCCACCGCCCGCCTGCTCGGCCTCGATCCGCGCCGCGGGGATTCCTCCGCCCGATGAGCACCGTCCTGGTCCACGCCAGCGAGCAAGCCGGCGAACGCGCCGCCCGCCGGCTCGCCGCCATCGCGCACCAGAGCGCGCTTGCCCAGGTCGGCCGGCGCGTGCTGCTGCTGCGACTGTCGCGCCTGCCGCGGGACTGGTCACGCCCGCACCATCTGCGCCTGGCGCGCGAAGCGGTGTCGCCGCTCACGCTCGCCCAGCGCGCGGAAATGCTCGACCTGCCGAACCGCGACCTCGCCATCGTCTGGCGCGGCGAGGCTCCGCTCGAAGCCTGCCTGCGCGATCTCGGCGCCTTGTTCGAGGGAGCGGAGGGCACCGACGTCGCCGATCTCTATGATCTGCCGCAACACGCCGAGACCGTCGCCGCGGCCGCCGCCGCGAGCCTGCGCCGCCGCGCCGTCGTCACACGGCCCCCCGCTCCGCCGGCCCGCCTCGTGCTGGACGCGGAGCGCGTCGCCCGTCTCGAAGCTGCGATCGGCCCGCTCGACATCGGCGGCTTCGTTCGCGTCGGTTCGCTCGCCGACAGCACGCCGGGCACGCCGGGCTGGACCCGTCTCACCGTCGATCTGCCGGCACTGCTCGAAACCTTGCTGCCTGGCGCCGACTCGGCGGCCGGCACCGATGCACCCCGCCGGCTGCGCGCCGCGGCCGCCGAGCGGCTGCTGGTGCATCTGGAGGACGAGCCGAGCCGTCCCCTCGGCCCCTTGGCTTTCATGCTGCCGCCGCTCACCGTTCTCGGCCCGTCCTTCCGCCGCTTCGACGCCTCCCTGCCGCCGCAGACCGCCGGCGAGGTCATGGTCGGCTTCGACCTGCTCGATATCGCCGCCGAGCCCGCCGCCTATCTCCTCGCCCGCGAATGGCTGCACGCGCGCGGCCGCAAGGTGTTGCTGCATCTCCCCGACCGCATCGCCGAAGCCGGCGCCGACCTGCAGGCACTGGCCCCGGACCGGATCGAGCGCGCCAGCATGCCGGGCCGCTGCGAGCCCCTCCCCACCTAGAGCAATCTCCGGTTGCTCTGGATTCCGAGTTTCCTGGAGCAAGAAATCCGGCCAGATGATTCTATCTGGTCGGATATGGCGCTGGCGGACGCCCCGGCCGGGCGCGTGCTGGATCGGCACCGGATTCAGTTGCAGGCACGCGCTGCGGCCGCCTAGCATCGCGCCACTCCCGCCCGGCGCGGAGCGGTCGCGAAGCCTGCCGCGCCACCGGCACCGCGCGCGCTTCGACGCCCTCCATCCCTCGCCGCCCAAGCGAACGATTTCGGTGCGTGACATGAAACCACCTCGACCGACCGCAGCCCGCGCGCGACGGAATCCGGATCCGGACACGGACGACACCGTGGTGCTGCCCGCTCGCGAATCCGCCCGCTCAACACCGCCGGCGCCCCCCTCGGCTGCGCGCGTCGGCCGGCGCGCATGGCTTGCGGCCGGCGGCGTCGTCTGCGCCGGCTGCCTGCTCGGCGCGGGGTATTTCCTGACCCGCCACGCCAACCACGGCACGGCGAGCGGGCCCGGCCTCGCCCCCGCCAGCCCACCGCCGCCAAACCCCGCGCGCCGGCCCGAATTCCTCATCCGCGACGCGACCGAACGCGCGATCCTGCACAACGCCACCGCCCCGGGCGTGACCGTTTTCCGCTTCGCCCA
>JAJXSZ010000060.1 GCA_021784255.1 Pseudomonadota bacterium
CTGCAAGACGACGACGATGCGCAGCGTGATGAACCTCACGCCGCCGCGCCAGGGCCATGTGCGCGTCTTCGGCAAGGAGACAACGCGTTGGCCCACGTTCCGCATCGCCGCCTACGGCGTCGGCTACGTGCCTGAGGGGCGGCGCATCTTCCCCAACCTCTCGGTCGAGGAAAACCTCAAGGTGCCGCTGGAGCGCCCGGGCCCGTGGACCATCCCGCGCGTCTACCAGCTCTTTCCACGCCTCGAGGAACGGCGGATGAACCGCGGCCGCCAGCTCTCCGGTGGCGAGCAGGAAATGCTCTCGATCGCCCGCGCGCTGCTGCTCAACCCGCGCGTGCTGATCCTCGACGAGCCCTCGCAGGGCCTGGCGCCGCTGATCGTGCGCGAGGTGTTCCGCATCGTCTCGCAGATGCGCGACGAAGGCATCTCCGTCCTGCTGGTCGAGCAGAACGTGCGGATGTCGCTCGAGGTCGCGGATCACGCCTACGTGCTCGACGACGGCGCCATCGTCTATGACGGCCCGGCGGCGGAACTCGCGGCCGACGAGGAGCGGATCCAGGCCCTCGCCGGCGCCACCGCCGAGCAATGGGGAGAAGCGGCGAAACCCTAGCCCCCTCCCTTCCGCCCGGCGCACGGGCGTTGCATGCTCGCCCGGCACAACGCTGGAGGGGATCATGCGGCGCAGGACGTTACTGGCGGCAACGACGGCCTCGGGGGCCCTCGCGGCGACCCGCGCGAACGCCTTCGTCACCCAGGGCAAGCGTCGCACCCTGGTCTTCTCCGGCGGCCAGCCCGTCCCGGTGCTCGATCCGCACGTGAAGTACGACTACTCGACGCGGATGATGCAGCAGTCGCTCTACGACGCACTGCTCAAGTATGTCGGCAACCCGCCCAGGATCATCCCCTGGCTCGCCCGCTCATGGGACGTCAGCAAGGACGGCCTCACCTACACCTTCCACCTCGTCGAGAACGCGAAATTCCACAACGGCGACCCGCTGGACGCCGAGGCGGTGCGCTTCTCCTTCGAGCGCGGCCTCAAGCTCGACAAAGGCGTGGCCTGGATGCTCAAGGCCCATCTCGATCCGAGCCAGATCAAGGCGGTGGACGCGCACACCGTCAGCATGACGCTCAAGCAGCCATTCCCGGGCTTTCTCTCCTTCGTGCCCTGGTGGTTCATCGTGAACCCCAAACAGGTCATGGCCGAGGCGAAGAACGGCGATGACGGCCAGGCTTTCCTCACCGCGCACGAGGCCGGCTCCGGCCCGTTCCGGATCAACCGCTGGGACCCGCAGGCGGCGATGGTGCTCGATGCCGTGCCGGACTACTGGCGCGGCTGGGAGGAGGGCGCGGCCAACCGCCCCGCCGGCGTCATCTTCCAGGTGATCCGCGAGCCGGCGCCGCGGCGCGAGGCGCTGCTGCACGGCTCGGTCGACATGATCACCGACATGTCGCCCGACGACTACGACGCGCTGGCGAAGATGCCGGGCATCCGCGTCACCGACGATGCCGGCATGACGCCCTTCACCGTCATGTTCAACTGCGCCTGGGGCCCGACCGCGGACGTGAACCTGCGCCGCGCCATCGCCTTCGCGATGGACTACGAGGCGCTGATCGCGATCGAGAACGGCCATGCCAGGCTGCTCGATTCGCCCTTCCCGCCGGCGCTCGAGGGCCACATCGCGGTCCCCGGCATGCCGCGCAAGAACCTTGCCAGGGCGAAGCAATTCCTCGCCAGGACCAAATACGCCAAGGGCGGCCTGACGCTCGACTACCTCTACGTCGCCGGGCTCGAGGTCGAGCGCCAGGTCGGGCTGACCATCCTCGCCTCGCTCAAGCCGCTCGGCATCAAGGTCAACGTCCAGGGCGTGCCGTGGCCCACGGTGATGGCGCGCGGCGCCAAGGCCGAGGGCGGGCCGGCGATGATCGGCGTCTACGTGACCCCGGTCAGCACCGACCCCGACGTCGTCGCCTCGCAATACGCCGCCTCGGCCGCCGGCAGCTACTGGGGCATGCACCACCTCGCCGATCCCACGCTCGACCGCATGATCGCCGCGGCCCGCGTCGAACTCGACCACGCCAAGCGGATGGCGATGTATGCCGAGATCCAGAAGCGCATCGTCGCCCTGCAGCCGGCCATCTTCGGGATGCTGGAAAACCGCCGCTGGGCGATGAAGAGCGATGTCGAGGGCTTCGTCTTCTCCCCGGTGCGCCTCACCGGGGAGGTCGATTTCTACCCGATGTGGATCAAGGCGTGACGAAGCCCCCCGACTCCGCGCCCGATGTGACCCGTTCGATGTGATCCGCTTCCTGGCCCGCCGCCTGGCCTTCCTGCTGCTGTCGCTGGCGGGCCTGGTGGTGCTCACCTTCGTCATCTCGCACGTCGCGCCCGCCGACCCTGCCACGCTCGCGGCAGGGCCGGACGCGACGGCGGGCATGATCGCCGCGATCCGCCACCAGTACGGGCTCGACCGACCACTGCCGGTGCAGTTCCTGCTCTATGTCGAGGCCCTCGCCCGGCTCGATCTCGGCCACTCCGTCGCCACCGGCCACGCCGTTGCCGCCGACCTCGCCGTCTACCTGCCGGCGACGCTGGAACTGGTGCTGCTGGCCATGGGCTTCGCCGTCGTCGCCGGCGTTGCGCTCGGCATCTTCGCCGCAATCCGCCGCGGCGGCATCGCCGACCACGCCGCGCGCATCCTCGCCGTCTCCGGCATTGCCGTGCCGGCGTTCTGGATCGCCCTGATCCTGCAGCTCCTGTTCTCGGTGCACTGGAGGCTGCTGCCGATCGGCGGCCAGCTTCCGGTCGCCGTCGCGCCGCCGCGCCCGCTCACCGGCATGGTGATCCTCGATGCGCTGCTGCGCGGCCGGCCCGCCGTCGCCACCACCGCGCTGGTCCATGCGCTGCTGCCCGCCTTCGTCCTCGCCCTGCCCTGCCTCGCCTCGATCCTGCGCATCACGCGCCAGGAAATGATCGAGGTGCTGGCGGCGCATTATGTCCGCACCGCGCGCGCGCAGGGTGTCGCGCCGCTGCGCGTCGTCACCCGCCTGGCGCTGCGCAACGCGATGGTGCCGATCCTCGCCATGATCGGCCTGCGCTTCGGCTTCATGCTCGGCACGACGGTGCTGGTGGAGACGGTGTTCGACTGGCCCGGCCTCGGCCTCTACGCCGTCACCTCGGCGACCAGCGCCGACTTCGCGCCGGTGATGGGGGCGACGCTGGCGATCGGCGTGCTGTTCATGCTCGCCACCCTCGCTGTCGACGTGCTCTATGCGCTCGCCGATCCGCGGCTGCGGGTTTCGTGACGGTCCCGGCATGAAACCCGCGCCATGAGAGCCCTGCTGCGTGATCCCTCGGCGCTGCTCGGCGCCGTGCTGGTGGCGGGCTTCCTGCTGCTGTGCGCCGCCGGCCCCTGGATCGCGCCCTACCCCGCCGACGCCACCGGCGCGATCCATTTCGCCCTCAAGCTGCGACCGCCCTCAGCCGCGCACTGGTTCGGCACCGACGAGATGGGCGACGACATTTTCTCGCGCGTGGTCATCGGCGCGCGCACCAGCCTCTGGGTCGGCCTCGCCATCACCGGGATCGCGGTGGCGATCGGCGCGCCGCTCGGCATCCTCGCCGGCTTCCTCGGCGGGCGGGTGCAGACCGCGATCATGCGCGTGACCGATGTCTTCCTCTGCGTCCCCGGCCTGGTGTTGGCGCTGGCCATCGTCGCCGCCCTCGGCCCGGGCCTCGGCCACGGCGTCGCCGCCCTCGCCGCGGTGTGGTGGCCGGGCTATGTGCGCCTGCTCGAAGCGAAGGCACTCGCCCTGCGCGAGGCGGTCTTCGTCGAGGCCGCGCACGCCACCGGCGCCACGACGCCGCGCGTCCTGCTCCGCCACGTCGCCCCGAACTGCCTGGGCCCGCTGATCGTCAAGGCGAGCATGGACATGGGCTTCGCCATCCTCGCCGCGGCCAGCCTCGGCTTCATCGGCCTCGGCGCCCGCCCGCCAGCGCCCGAATGGGGGGCGATGATGGCGGTCGCACGCAACTACATGCCGGATTGGTGGTGGTACTCGCTCGCCCCCGGCGCCTTCGTCTTCGCCACCGTGCTCGGCTTCAACCTGCTGGGCGACGGTCTGGCGGCGTGGCTGGATCCGCGGAGCCAGCGCTGAACCGGCCCTCCTTCCAGTCGCGGAACCAGGCGACGAAGCGCGCGATGCCCTGGGCGAGCGGTGTTGCCGGCACGAAGCCGGCGAGCTCGGCGATGGCGCGCACATCGGCGCGCGTCTCCGTCACGTCCGCCGCCGGGCGCGGCGCTTCGACGATCGTCGCGCGCCGGCCCAGCCCCTGTTCCAGCAGCGCAACGAGGTCGGCGACGCTCTCGCTCTGGTTGTTGCCGATGTTGAGCAGGCGTATCGGCGGCGCGCCGGCGGGCGGGCGGTCGAGGCAGCCGAGCACGCCGGCGACGATGTCGTCGATATAGGTGAAGTCGCGCCGGAGCCGGCCGCCGTCATAGACGGTGATCGGCCGCCCCGCCAGGATTGCCTCGGCGAAGCTGAAATAGGCCATGTCCGGCCGGCCCCACGGCCCATAGACGGTGAAGAAGCGAAGCCCGGTCTGTGCAATTCCATAGAGATGCGCATAGGCGTGGCTCATCATCTCGTCGGCGCGCTTGGTCGCGGCATAGAGCGAGAGCGGCGTGTCCACCCGGTCGGTCTCGGCGAAGGGCGGCGCGTTGCCGCCATAGACCGAGGAGGAGGAGGCATAGACGAGGTGGCGCAGCCGCGGCAGCGCACGCGCGAGTTCCAGGATCGCCAGATGGCCGACGAGGTTCGAGGCGGCGTAGTCGAACGGCGCCACCATCGAGTACCGGACCCCCGCCTGGGCGGCAAGATGGACGATGGCGTCGAGCCCGGGCTCGGCCAGCGCGGCCACCGCGTCCCGCTCGGCGATATCGACGCGGCGGAAGCGAAAGCGCGGATGCGCGAGGCGCGCCAGCCGCGCCGCCTTCAGCGCCGGGTCGTAATAGTCGTTGACGTTGTCGATGCCGATCACGTCCTCGCCGCGCTCGAGCAGGGCGCGGGTGACGTGAAACCCGATGAAGCCCGCGGCTCCGGTCACGAGAATGCTCACCGCGCGCCTCTAACCCTCCCCCCACGATGCCGCAAGCGGGCATGCCGCGAGCGGGCCGCCGCACGGCCGGCAAGGCGCCGGCTCGCGCGCCGTCTGAACGAAGCGTCATCAAGCGAGGGTTGTTGCGGCAAACCCGGGCGCCGATAAGAGAGAGGTTCCAGCCAGGGAGATTCCGGCCATGGATGCATCCCAGCCACCGCCGCGCCCGCCGCAGGGCCCGTGGAAGCCGGCGAACTGCGACCGCATCGCGCTGGTGCTGCAGGGCGGCGGCGCGCTCGGCGCCTACCAGGCGGGCGTCTACCAGGCGCTGCACGAGGCGGGTCTGGAGCCCGACTGGGTCACCGGCGTCTCGATCGGCAGCATTAACGCCGCGATCATCGCCGGCAACCCGCGGGAACGGCGGCTGGAGCGCCTGCGCGAGTTCTGGGACACCATCACCGCGCGGCGCATCTGGCCGTGGACGCCGGACGGCGACGACCCGCACCGCCTGCACAACGCCCTCTCCGCCTTCTCGACGATGGCGCTGGGCCAGCCGGGCTTCTTCACCCCGAACCTGCCCGGCCCCTGGTTCGCGCCGCGCGGCGCCAGAACCGCGACCGCCTTGTACGACACCAGCCCGTTGCGCGACACGCTGCTGAAACTGGTGGATTTCGACCTCATCAACAGTGGCGCGACCCGGTTCGCGGTCGGCGCGGTCAACATCCGGACCGGCAATTTCATCTATTTCGACAATGCCGACAGCGAGATCATTCCGGAACACGTCATGGCCTCCGGCGCCCTGCCCCCGGCGCTGCCGATGGTGCGCATCGGCACCGATTGCTACTGGGACGGCGGCATCGTCTCCAACACGCCGCTCTCCGCGCTGCTCGGCGGCATCGGCAACGCCAACGCGATGGTGTTCCAGGTCGACCTGTTCAACGCCCGGGGCGCGCTGCCGCGCGACATGCGCGACGTGCTCGCGCGGCAGAAGGAGATCCAGTATTCGAGCCGCACCCGCACCATCACCGACAACTGGACCGAGCTGCACCGGCAGAAGGTGCTGGCCCGCCGCCTGCTCGCGATGATCCCCGAGGAACGGCTCTCGGCGACCGACCGTGCGCTCAAGCGCGAGCTCGACGACCTGCCGGAGATCACCATCCTGCACCTGATCTACCAGCACCAGCCCTACGAGAGCGACGCCAAGGACTACGAGTTCTCCGCCAGCTCGATGCGCGACCACTGGGACGCCGGCCACCGCGACACCGCCCGCACGCTGCGCCGGCGCGAATGGCTCACCATGCCTGGCGAGGACGAGGGGATCCGGGTGCACGACGTCCACCACGCCGAGGAAGAGGCCTAGAGTGGAAAATCCGACCGGGTGACATCATCCGGTCGGATTTCTGGCTCTGGAATACATCGAACCCAGACCGCCTCTTCCCGAAGCGGGCGCAACCCGTCAGGCTCGCCGGATGCGCCTGCCCGCCGCCCTCGCGCCGCTGCGCCTGCGGTTGTTCCGCCTGCTGTGGACCGCCAACACCGTCGTCTCGCTCGGCGTCTGGCTGCAGAACACCGGCGCGGGCTGGCTCATGGCGACCCTCTCGCCGACGCCACTGACCGTGAGCCTGGTGCAGGCGGCGACGATCCTGCCCGTCTTCCTGCTCGCGCTGCCGGCCGGGGCCATCGCCGATATCCTGGACAAGCGCGTCTTCATCCTCGTCACCCAGGTCTGGATGGCCATCGCCGCGGCCGGCCTCGCCGTCATCACCGCCGGCGGCGGCATCACCGCGCCCCTGCTGCTCGCCTTCACCTTCGCGATCGGCATCGGCGCGGCGACCAACGGCCCGGCCTGGGGTTCGGTGCTGATCGAGGTGGTGCCGCGCCGCGACGTCGCCCAGGCAGTGGCGCTGAACGGCGTCGGCTTCAACATCGCCCGCGCCATCGGCCCGGCGCTCGCCGGGTTCCTGGTGCTCTGGGGCGGCCCCGGCCTCGCCTTCGGCCTCAACGCCCTCTCCTACTTCGCGGTGATCGCGGCGCTGCTGATCTGGCACCGGCGCAAGCGGGCGGAGGCGCTGCCGCGCGAGCGCCTCGGCGGCGCCATCCGCGCCGGCGTCCGCTTCGCCCGCTACGCGCCGACGATGCGCGCCGCGATGCTGCGCTGCGCCGCCTTCTTCTTCCCTGCCGCCGCGCCCTGGGCGCTGCTGCCGCTGGTGGTCAAGCAGCAGCTCGGCCTGGGCGCCGGCACCTACGGCATCCTGCTCGGCCTGATGGGCAGCGGCGGCGTGGCCGCGGGCATGATGCTGCCGCGCGCACGCCACTACCTCACGCGCGGCGACACGGTTTTCTATTGCAGCCTGCTCGCCGCCGCCGGCACCGCGGGGCTGGGCCTGACCAGGAGCTGGGCCCCGGCCGCCGCCGCCATGCTCGTCTTCGGCGTCGGCTGGGTCGCCGCCTCGTCGATCGTGCAGAGCGTCGCCCAGCTCGCGGCCCCGCCCTGGGTGCGGGCGCGGGCGCTCGCGATCTACCAGTTGGCGCTGAACGGCGCGCTGGTCGCCGGCACCTTCTTCTGGGGCTGGCTCGGCGACGTCATCGGGCTGCCGAACTCGCTGCTCGTCGCCGCCGGCACCTGCGCGATCCTCGGCGTGGCCTCGCGCGGCATCGGCATCGACGACGAGGGCGCCCGCCCGCTGGCGCAGGCCAGCGTGCCGGCGCCGGACGCCGTCGATCCCGCGCTCGCGCCGGTCCTCGGCGCCTCGCGCGAGCGGGTGCTGGAGACCCAGGCCTACCGCATCGCCGCCGCGGACCGCGCCGCCTTCCTCGAGCTGATGGCCGAGGTCCGCCACGTCCGCGGCCGCCTCGGCGCGGTTGCCTGGCGGCTCTACGAGGACGTCGCCCATCCCGAGGCGTGGCTCGAGGTCTGGCAGGCGGAAACCTGGACGGACCATCTGCGCGAGACCGCCCGCCTGTCGGAGGCCGACCGCGCCGTGCTCGCCCGCGCGCTGGCGCTCAGCGAGGATCCGCGGCCGCTGCGCCGGCTGATCGCCGTGCAGCCCGCCGCGCGGTCGCGTCCGGCGCCGGACCCGCGCGAGGACCCGGACGGCGGCGCGCCAGCGTGACGGTGTTGGCGTGACGACGCGGGCGTGACGGCGCTCCCGCGGTGGGGGGGCCGGCGCGGTGGTCCGCACCGTGGCACAGGGCGGCCCCATCGCGTTGACAACGCCGCGCCCCCGGGCCATGCCCGCGACGCCCCGAGTGCGCCAGGGAGACCAGGATGGAGCAGGAAACACCGGCAGCATCGCCACCCTGGCACGAGGTCGTCCGCGCCGCCCTCACGCGCAACGAGTTCCGCCTCGTGACCTACGTCCCCGACAACGTCCTGCGCCCGCTGATCGACAGCCTCGCCGCGGATCCGTTCTTCACCGTCTTCGCCACCACCCGCGAGGAGGAAGCGGTCGGCATCACCGCGGGCGCCTGGATGGGCGGGCTGCGCGGTGTCGTGCTGATGCAGACCAGCGGCTTCGCCACGTTGCCCAACGTGCTGGCCTCGCTCGCCGTGCCGTTCCAGATCCCGATCGTGATGTTCGTCTCCGAGCGCGGCACGCTCGGCGAGTTCAACCTCGGCCAGGCGCTGGTCGCGCGCACCATGCGCCCGGTGCTGGATGCGCTGGCGATCGAGCACCACACCTGCACACGCCTCGACGAGCTCGACTTCATCGTCGACCGCACGCTGCGCCAGGCGGTGGCGACGCAGGCCAGCGCCACGCTCATCCTCTCGCCGCTGCTCACCGGCGGCAAGGTGTTCAAGCCATGACCGAGCCCGCCACCCGCGCCCTCGCCAACACCAAGACCATGTACCGCGCCGACATCACCCGCCGCCTGGTCGCCCTGCTCGACCGCGACGAGGCGGTGATCGGCGGTATCGGCAACACCAATTTCGACCTCTGGGCAGCCGGGCCGCGGCGGCAGAATTTCTACATGCTCGGCAGCATGGGGCTGGCCTGCCCGATCGCGCTCGGCGTCGCCATCGCCCAGCCGCACCGCCATGTCGTGGCGCTGGAAGGCGACGGCTCGCTGCTGATGCAGCTCGGCGCGCTCGCCACCATCGCCGCCCGGGCGCCGAGGAACCTCACCATCGTCGTCATGGACAACCGCGCCTACCAGATCACCGGCGCCCAGCCGACCGCGACCGCCTTTGCCGCGGACCTGGTCGAGGCCGCGCGCGGCCTGGGCATCGCGCGCAGCCACTGGGCCGCGGACGAGGCGGATTTCGAGCGCCTGGTGAGGGTCGCGCGCAGCGACGGCGGCCCCTCGCTGATCGGTGTGCGCCTCGACAACCAGCCCCCCGCCGGCCAGACCGAGCGCGACCCAGCCCAGATCCGCGACCGCTTCATGCGCGGCATCGGCACGCGCCCACCGCACCCAGCCTGAGGTCGACCCGGCCTGCGGTCGACCCGGACGGGGCCGCCACCGCGCCAGACGTTACGTTCGCATCGTCAGCCTTGAGGCAATTCCGCCGCCCGGCCTAATCTCACCGCCCGACCGGGAACAGACGATGAACGATCTCTTCGGAACGCCGAAAAAACCGCGCAGCGAGACCTACGACGCCCGTTCGATCGTGGTGCTCGAAGGGCTCGAACCCGTCCGCCGCCGCCCCGGCATGTATATCGGCGGCACCGACGAGGGGGCGATGCACCACCTCGCCGCCGAGCTGCTCGACAACGCCATGGACGAGGCGGTTGCCGGCCATGCGAGCTTCATCGAAATCTCACTATCGCCTGATAATATATTGACTGTGCGTGATAATGGGCGCGGCATTCCGGTCGATCCCCATCCCAAATTCCCGACCCGCTCGGCGCTCGAGGTGATCCTCACGACCCTGCACTCCGGCGGTAAGTTCGACGAAGGCGCCTATTCCACCTCCGGCGGCCTGCACGGCGTCGGCTCCTCGGTGGTCAACGCGCTCTCCGCCTTCATGGAGGTCGAAGTGGCCCGCGACCGCACCCTCTGGCGGCAGCGCTACGAGCGCGGCAAACCGACGACGAAGCTGCTGAACGCCGGCCCCGCCCCCAACCGCCGCGGCACCTCGATCCGCTTGCAGCCCGACGCCGAGATCTTCGGCGCCGCCCGCTTCCAGCCCTCACGGCTGTACCGGCTCTGCCGCTCCAAGGCCTACCTGTTCCGCGGCGTCGAGATCCGCTGGTCCTGCGACGCCGCGCTGATCCGCGACGAGACGCCGGCGGAGGCAGTGCTGCATTTCCCCGGCGGGCTGCGTGACAGCCTGGAGGCCGAGATCGAGGGCAACAGCCTGGTCGCCCCGGTCTGGGCCGGGGAGGCCGAGCTCGGCCTCGCCGCCGACGGCGAGAAGGCCGGGCGCATCGAATGGGCCGTTGCCTGGACCGAGGGCGGCGAGGCCAACATCGCCTCCTACTGCAACACCGTGCCGACGCCGCTCGGCGGCACGCACGAGGCCGGGTTCCGCGCCGCCCTGCTCAAGGGCCTGCGCGCCTGGGGCGAGCAGCGCGCCAACCGCCGCGCCGGCGCGATCACCGGCGAGGATGTCGGCGCCGGGCTGGCGGCGAAGATCTCGCTGTTCTTCCGCCAGCCGCAATTCCAGGGCCAGACCAAGGAGAAGCTCACTTCGCCCGAGGCGACGCGGCTCGTCGAGGCGACGATCCGCGACCGCTTCGACCATGTGCTCGCCGGCGACCCGCAGGCGGCCGACAACCTTCTCGCCTTCGCCATCGAGCGCGCCGAGGAGCGCGCAAGGCGCAAGGAGGCGAAGGACACGCCACGCAAATCCGCGACCCGCCGCCTGCGCCTGCCGGGCAAGCTCGCCGACTGCACGCTCGAGGACGCGGGGCGCACCGAGCTTTTCCTCGTCGAGGGCGACAGCGCCGGCGGCTCGGCCAAGCAGGCGCGCGACCGCGCGATCCAGGCGGTGCTGCCGCTGCGGGGCAAGATCCTCAACGTCGCCTCGGCGAGCGTGGACAAGCTGCGCCACAACCAGGAGCTGAAGGACCTCGTCGAGGCGCTCGGCTGCGGCGTCGGCGAGCGTTTCGACCGTGCCCGGCTTCGTTACGGCCGCGTCATCATCATGACGGACGCCGACGTCGATGGCGCGCACATCGCCACCCTGCTGATGACCTTTTTCTGGAAGGAACTGCCGGAGCTGGTTCGCCACGGCCACGTCTTCCTCGCCCGCCCGCCGCTCTACCGCCTGACCCAGGGGGCGAAGAGCGTCTACGCCATGGACGACGCCGACAAGGACGCCAAGATCAAAGGCTTCCGAGGCAAGGTGGAGGTGAGCCGCTTCAAGGGCCTCGGCGAGATGCCGCCCGGCCAGTTGCGCGAAACCACGATGGACCCGAAGCGGCGCACGCTGCTGCAGGTCGTCTCGCCGCCGGAAGCGCGCGCGCACACCGATGCGACGGTGGAAAACCTGATGGGCCGCCGGCCCGAACTGCGCTTCCGCTTCATCCAGGAACACGCCGCCGCGGTGGCGGAGCTCGACGTCTGAGGCTCCGGCTAAATGCCATCGGCTGGCCCGCCGCGGATTGGCCGCCATCCATCAGCGACAGCGTGACGTAGACGGCCCTTTCGCGCCGCAATCGCTCGCAGCCCAGGTGCCGCACCGCCGGAACGTTGGCGTCACGCATCCGCCGGCCCGACCGCGGCGCCGATCCGGGCGGCGGTCAGCAGCGCTCAGGCATCGCCCGGCGGGGCCGCGCTGGTCGCGGCGACGGTGCCGGGAACGCCGCCGCCAACCACGCGGCAACCGCCAGCCGCAGCGCGCAGGCTGGCCGGGCGACGCGCGG
>JAJXSZ010000061.1 GCA_021784255.1 Pseudomonadota bacterium
CGCCGGAGCGCGGCTCGATCATGATGGTGCTGGCCACCGACGTGCCGCTCGACCAGCGTCAGCTGGAGCGCGTGATCCGCCGCTGCGGCGCCGGTCTCGCCCGGCTCGGTGCCTTCTGGGGCCATGGCAGCGGCGACATCGCCATCGGCTTCACCACCGCCAACCGCGTCGACCACGACCAGCGCGCCGACACCAGCACCATCGCGCGGCTCAACAACGCGCGCATCGACCTGCTGTTTCGCGCCGCGGCCGAAGCGACCGAGGAGGCGGTGCTCAACGCGCTCTGCGCCGCCGCCCCGATGGCGGGGCGCGATGGCCTTGTGCGCCCGTCGCTCGGCGACTGGCTGGCGCAACGGCGCGGCTGACGCCATCCCGCTTCGCCCCTTGCCCGCCGCCGCCGCGCCGGCCACAAGCAGCCGATGTCCCCCGTGCATTCCGTCGCCGTGTTCTGCGGCTCGCGTCCCGGCCACGGCCCCGCCCAGCTCGAGGCGGCGGCAGCCCTCGGCGCCGGCCTCGCCAAGGCCGGCATGCGCCTGATCTATGGCGGCGGCGGCGTCGGGCTGATGGGCGCGGTGGCCGCGGCCGCGATGGCCGGCGGCGGCAGCGTGGTCGGCGTGATCCCCGAATTCCTGATGCGCTGGGAAGTCGCGAACCGGGACGTGACGGAGCTGATCGTCACCGACAGCATGCACAGCCGCAAGCGCCGCATGTTCGACCTGGCGGATGCGTTCGTCTGCTTTTCGGGCGGGCTCGGCACGCTCGACGAGACCTTCGAGATCATCACCTGGCGCCAGCTCAAGCTGCACGACAAGCCGATCCTGATCACCGACATCGACGGCGCGGCGCGCCCGCTGGTGGCCCTGCTCGATGCCGTCGTCGCCCATGGCTTCGCCCCCCCGGACGCGCGGCATCTCTACGAGGTGATCGAAGGTGTGCCGGCGACGCTGGCGCGCCTCAAGGTGCTGGCGACGGCGCGCGGTGCCGCCTCCGTCCGGCTCTGATCTGCGCCGCCTGATGCGCGCTCCCTGCGGCCCCCCGGGGTGCTTTGACGCGAGCGACGGGCGCGGCTATACGCGCCGCGGCCGGAGTGTAGCTCAGCCTGGTAGAGCACTGTGTTCGGGACGCAGGGGCCGGAGGTTCGAATCCTCTCACTCCGACCAATTTTTGATTGGGTTGCAGGGCCGTAAATCCAAAAGACACAGGCGCCGCCCGTACATTCGTGCCGCCGGCGCCTGTTGCATTTCGGCCCCCGGATTCGTTGGCTGGACGGCATCGACCACCCGCGCTCAAGGGCCCGCAGGCCGCGGTCCAATGGCATCGCCGAGCCGCTGCACCGCACCCTGCCCGACGAGCACTTCCGCGTTGAAGGCCGCAAGACCTGCGTTGAAACGATCGAGAAGATGCAGGCCGTGCTCGACCCCCACGTCATCGGCTGCAATACCAAGCAGCCCCACCGGGATCGCGGCATGAACGGCTGCACGCCCGCCAGGGCGTTCCGCGACGGTATCCCCAAGACCACCTCACGAAAGGGAGCCGCTACACCGGTCACCACCGCCGCCTGACCGTACCGCCAGACGCGACAACTGTCAGGCAATTATCGTCTCTGTTCTGTATAGATGTCGCACGCGCAAACGAAACCATGAGACGTGGCGCGGCGTTTATGGCGACCCGGAACTGTGCAATTTGCCATTGATGGCAAATTGGTGCGCCACAGGCACTTCGCTTCAGCGATATAGTGTAGGTTCACGCCATTGTATTGTCGGAAGGGCAACTGAGTGATCTCGGCGTCACCGGCGCACGAAGCCGAAAACGCTGACCTCGGGCGGTCCAACACCAGGTAGCGGCGCAGGGGAGCCAGTCTCTCAGCTTGACGGCGGGCCGAAAATCCAGGGGCCGGTCAGCCTGGTATCAAACGGTCGGGGACCGGCCCGGTCGCCAATGGAGCGGTCTGATCAGAACTTCAACCTACGTCAGGTAGCAATGAACCACACCGATCAGCTCTTCGGCGGCCTGGGCGCGATCGGTCTCCTGCTGCTTCGGATCAACGATATGCTGGCGGATATGGTGCTCGATCACCGTCCCGATGAACCCGTCCAGCGCACCGCGGCACGCCGTCGCCTGCTGCAATAATGCGGTGCATCGCGCATCATCCTCCAACGCTGTCTGCATCGCCTCGACTTGGCCGCGAATGCGGCTGAGCCGGTTCACCAGCTTGCGTTTTTCCTTTTCGGTGTATTGCATCGCCGCTTGACCAGATACTCTGGGGGGGTATATGGCACAGATAGCTGCGGAAGGCTAATTTCCGCGGTTTTGCTCAACCGGCTTTCCAAGGACCCCATGCAACCGCGATCGACCAGCCAGCCTTCGGAGGACGACAGTAAGCGCTTTTCGTGTGCTGTCCGTTCACCCGTGGGATGGACGATTGCCCGGGCCGGATACGCGGCTGGAGTGATGCGCGCAACGCGCTGAACCCCGCCCATCCCTCCCGGGTTCCAGCCAATGCTGACCAGGAGGAGGGATCACGATGATCTTCCGCAAAAAACGAACGGGGCGGCCGTCTTCGCCGATCAGGCGCGTCGCGTCGAGTGACGTGGAAGCCTGTGCCGCCGGCTTGTCACCCGTTGGCGTTCCGACGGTTCGGGGCGGCTCGTGACCTATTGGAAAGTGACCGCGGAACCACGCGGCGGACCTCTCTGCCGAATCCGGTCCGGATCACCGTCAACTTCCGCATCATTTCCGCCTCACACGTGCCGATCACAGAGACATGCCATGTCCGCCGAAACCGATATCCTGACCTCGCCCGAGACCGCCCGCATCATTTTTCCAGAGGGTCTTGAAGCTCGGCTGCGTGATCGGCTGCGCATTCAGCGGCTGCGTATCGGCAAGCAGAGCCTGGGCAGCCGCATCGCCCTTGGCCTTGCGCTGGTCGGCCCTGGCCTCCTGGTCATGCTCGGCGACAACGATGCCGGTGGCGTCATCACCTACGCACAGACCGGCGCCACCTACGGGTTCAGCCTGTTCATCCCGCTGATGATCCCGCTCGGCTTCATCGCCTATCTGGTCCAGGAAATGACCATCCGGCTCGGCGCCGTCACCCGCCGCGGCCATGCCGAGATGATCTGGAAGCGCTACGGCGCGTTCTGGGGCGCGTTTTCGCTGATCGATCTGGTGGTCGCGAATATCCTGACCCTGATGACCGAATTCATAGGCATCCGTGTCGCCAGCGAAATTTTCCATGTCCCCTACCTGGTGACGATACCGGCCGCGTTCGTTTTCATCGTCAGCATCCTTTTGTTCCTGAAATATTACACATGGGAACGCATTTCGCTGCTGGTTGCAGTATTCAACCTGATGTTCGTGCCGCTCGCGCTGGTCTCGCACCCCGATTGGGGCGCGATCGGCCGCACCTTTACCGGCAGCGGCTGGGTATTGCCCGGCGGGTTGCTCTCCACCGGGTTCCTGGTCCTGGTTTCGGCGAATATCGGCACGACGATCGCGCCGTGGCAGTTGTTTTTCCAGCAATCCTGCGTCGTCGATAAGGGGATTCTGCCGCAGGACATCAAAGCAAGCCGACGCGATCTGATGCTCGGCGTGATTGGGATGCTGGTGGTCGCCACCTCGATTGTCGTGATTTCCGGGCAATATCTGCACGGTCTGACGAACGCCGCGTCTCTGGATGACCATTCGGTACTTGCCGCAATCGGGTCGCGTCTGGGCCACGGCGCGATGGTGATCTTCGCGCTCGGGCTACTCGAAGCCGGCCTGATCGCCTCGATCGTGATCACCGCCAGTACCGCCTGGGCGATTGGCGAGGCGCTCGATGTACCGCGCTCGGTCAACATCTCGCCGCGCCGGTCGCTGTATTTCTATGCGCCGGCGATTCTTGGTACCGCGATTGCGGCGAGTGTATTGATGCTGCCGCACGTGCCGGTCGGGTTCCTCAACCTGACCGTCCAGGTGATCGCGACCGTGTTCATGCCGGCGGCCATGCTGTTCCTGCTTATGCTGCTCAATGATCGGGAGTTGCTGGGCGAGCACGTAAATTCGCCGATCCGCAACATCCTGTCGGTCGGCGTCATGGCCATGCTGATCGCCTGCAATTGCCTCTACGGCATCGCGACCGTGTTTCCCCATGCTCTGTGAAAATTCGCCGCTCAGGAGCGTAACATCATGAACCAGAACAACCGTTTTCTGGCCCGTGAAACCCGCCGCTCGAAAATCATCGGCCGGATACAGGTACCGCGCGCGGCCAAGGCCAGCCAGCGCGACCTCGACCGCGCCGCGCGTGACAACAGTGCCGACATCGCCGCGATCGCCCGCACGGAAGGCTGGTTGACGCCGCTCATGCCGATCGAGCGGGTCGCTCTGCGGCCTTGGCAGCAGGCCGTGTTCTGGGGGCTGCGCCTTTATATTGGCGTCATGCTGATCATCATGGGTTGGGGATTTCTTCAAGTTGCGGGGAAGTAGGCTGATCGGCGCTGACGTGGTCGATGGCGATGAACGCCGCCGCCTGGCCCTCGCCGGTGATCGTGGTCGTCAGATCGGTGCCCCTCATGGTGCCGATCGCCGCGGGGATGATGGTGCCGCCATGGCTGCGCGTCGGCGCGCCGATGCGCGACGGGGCGAGCAGGTGGTCCTGGTGCATCAGCCGCAGCACCCGGCGCCGGGAGGGCCGCTCGCCACGGACACGCAGCCGCGCCCGGGCCGTGCGATACCCCTCGCCGCGACATGGGTTGTCGGCCAACACGGCGCGGATCCCATCGAGCAATCCCGGGTCCGGTATCGGCCCGACCGGCCCTGGGCGTCGTGGTGGCGCGAGCCACGGCATGGCCCGCTGCAAGCAGACGGTCGCACGGGCCACGCGCCAAGCCCGGCAGACCGAGGCAAGGCCATGGCGGCGACCGGTGACCGGCGAGATGGCGTCACCCATGGCCCGCGCTCCGCCGGGCCAAACAGCGGCCGGTCTCCGGAACAGCGTTCTTCTCGTGCAGCAGGTCGCGTCCGATCATCACCTCGCCGAGCTTGGCCTTCAGCCGCCCGTTCTCCAGCGCTTCGCCACGCTCCGGGCGGGTCGGCGGAGCCGCCTCCCCGGCGGAAAGAAACGCGCCACGCCACGTCGTCAGCGTCGCGGCGCTAACGCCGAGCGAACGGGAGTCCGTCACCAGGTCCTCCCCCGCAGCAACCGCAACGCCGCGGAGGCAGCGGCCATAACGGGCAGTCATGTTGGTGCTCGCCCAACGCTCGTCGACCAACACGAGCCGGCCCGGGTGAAGGTCGATTTGTTCCTCGAACCATGCCCGGCGCTCCACCAGCACATCAGGCATCTCCTGCTCGGCGGCGGGGCCGTCTTTTTTGCGCGTCAGCCGGGGTCGAGCGAAGCGGCGCCACAGTGTGCCCTCGCCAAAGTGCGGCCCGTGGCCGGCCAGTTCGCCGCGCCGTTCCTGGATCGTCATGTCACGATGTGCTCCGAAGGTGCGCAGGATCGTGCCGGCATGGCCTCGATGGCCTGGCTGCGTTGATCGCCGCCCAGGAGACCGGGCCGCAATTCCCCGGACTGACGCTCCGGCGCGCGCCATCGGCTGATACTGGCGGCTCTCAGATTGAAGCGTGCGGCGGCCGCGCGATGGCGCACCCCCTCATCGCGCTCAGCAGCGGCCGGTCGTTGTCGCAAATCCAGCGAAAGCGCCTTGGACATCCCTGCCGACCTCCCTTCCCGGCAGGAAGTTCGGTTCACCGCTTGCACGATGCGGGAATCAGCTCCGATTCAATCAGCTGGGACACCGCTCTGGAGCAATATCCGACCAGATCGAATCATCTGGCCGGAGGTTGCTCTGGCGCCCATGGAGTTGGATCCGCTCAACCAAAAATGCCGCAGGGACCGGAGCTTCGAATCCTCTCACTCGGACCATTCCCGCCAGGCGCGGCTCAGCCCCCGATCAGCGCGCGGGATCGAGACGCAGGCCGCTCTTGCCCTCGAAGACGTGCAGACTCGCGCTCGGGATCACGATTTCGGTCCGCTCGCCACCGGCCCAGGCGCCATGCACCTTGACCGACAGCATCGTCTCATCCGCCAGTCGGCCGAGCAGCACCGTCTCCGAGCCGAGCGGCTCGACGAGGTCGATCGCGAGCGGCATCCCGCCGGCCTCGATGCGCACATGCTCGGGGCGGATGCCGACGATGATGTTCTTCCCCTCCTCGCCGGGGCGCCTGCCGTCGGCGAAGGGCAGCAGCGCCCCGCCGGCAAGCCGTGCCGCGGTGCCGCCAGCGGTGAGCGTCGCGTCCAGAAGGTTCATCGCCGGCGTGCCGATGAAGCCCGCGACATAGGCATCGGCCGGCCGGTCGAACACCTCCATCGGGGTCGCGAGCTGCACCGGGACGCCGCGATGCATCACCAGCAACCTGTCACCCAGCGTCATCGCCTCGACCTGGTCGTGGGTGACGTAGAGGCTGGTGACGCCGAGGCGGCGCTGCAGCCGGCGAATCTCGGCCCGCATCGAGACGCGCAGCTTCGCGTCGAGGTTGGAGAGCGGCTCGTCGAACAGGAAAAGTTTCGGTTCCCTCACGATCGCGCGGCCCATCGCGACGCGCTGGCGCTGTCCGCCCGAGAGCTGGCGCGGCTTGCGCGCAAGCAACGGCTCGAGGCCGAGCAGGGTGGCCGCCTCCTGCACGCGGCGCTGGATTTCGGGCTTCGCCAGGCCGCGGATGCGCAGACCATAGGCCATGTTGTCGAACACGCTCATGTGCGGGTAGAGCGCGTAATTCTGGAACACCATGGCGATGTCACGCACCGACGGATCGAGCGGCGTCACGTCGCGGCCGTCGAGGATGATGCGCCCGCGGGTCGGCTCCTCCAGCCCCGCGACCAGGCGTAGCAGCGTCGACTTGCCGCAGCCCGAGGCACCGACGATCACCAGCATCTCGCCCGATGCGAGCTCGAGATCGATGTCGCGCAAGACCTCGATCGGGCCGAAGTTCTTGCTCAGCTTCTCGATCACCAGGGTTGCCATCACTTCTCCCCCTCGGTGAGGCCGCGCACGAACCACCGCTGCATCGACACCACGACCACGACCGGCGGGATCAGCGCGATCACCGCGGTCGCCATCACCTTGTTCCATTCCGTCGACGTGTCGATGCCGATCATCTTCACGATGCCGATGACGATGGTGTCGAGGCTGGGGCTCGTCGCCACCACCAGCGGCCAGAGATACTGGTTCCAGCCATAGACGAAGAGGATCACGAACAGCGCGGCGAGATTGGCCGCCGAGACCGGGATCAGGATATCCTTGAGGAAGCGTAACGGTCCCGCACCGTCCATGCGCGCCGCCTCGACCAGCTCGTCGGGGATCGCGGCGAAGGTCTGGCGGAACAGCAGGGTGGCCGTGGCACTCGCGATCAGCGGCACGGCGAGTCCGGGAAAGGTATCGATCATGTGCAGGTCGCCCATCACCGCGTAGGTCGGGATGATGCGCACCTCGACCGGCAGCATCAGGGTGACGAAGATCGCCCAGAAGGCGGCGCGGCGCAGGGGAAAGCGGAAGAACACCACGGCGAAGGCGGAGAGGATGGAGATCACGATCTTGCCGACGGCGATCGCCAGCGCCATGCCGAAGGAGACCACCAGCATCCGCCACACCGGCGGCACGCCGGGCCCGCCATGCGCCAGCACACCCCAGAAACTGCCGAGATGACCGAGCCTCGGGATGAGCGACAGCTCGCCACGGTCGATCGCTGCCGGATCGAGCGTCGCGGCGCAGAAGGCGAGCCAGATCGGCAACACGAAAAGCAGCGCGCCCAGGATCAGCACGGTGTGCGCGAGCCAGTTCCCCGTACGCCTCATGGCCCGCGCCTCATGCGCCACTCCGGCGACCGAGGAAACGGAATTGCAGCGCCGTCAGCGCCACCACGCCCACCATCAGCACCACCGACTGCGCCGAGGAGGAGCCGAGGTCGAGATTGACCACGCCGTCATTGTAGACCTTGACCACCAGCGTCTGGGTGGCCTGCGCCGGCCCGCCCTCGGTCATTGCCCAGATCGTGCCGAACGTGTCGAAAGCGGCATAAACGAGATCGACGACGATCAGGAAGAACAGCGTCGGCGACAGCAGCGGCAGCACCACCGTGCGGAACCGGTACCAGCCGCGCGCGCCATCCATCCGCGCCGCCTCGATCACCGCCTTGGGGATGGATTGCAGTCCGGCAAGCACGAAGATGAAATTATAGCTCACCTGCTTCCAGGCGCTGGCCAGGACCACCATCAGCATCGCCTGGTTGCCGTTGAGCGCGTAGTCCCAGCGGATGCCGTGCGTGACGAGAAAACGGCCGACGAAGCCGATCTGCGGATTGAGCAGCAGGATCCACAGCACCGCGGAGACGGCGGGGGCGACCGCGTAGGGCCAGATCATCAGCACCCGGTAGAGGTCGCGCCCGCGCAACTCCCGGTCGGCGGCGACGGCAAGCACCATGCCGAGCCCGAGAGCCAGCGCCGTCACCGCGGCGCAGAACCCGACCGTGCGCAGGATCGCCGCCCGATACAGCGGGTCCGCGAACAGGCTGCGGAAATTGGCCAGGCCGACGAACGTGACGTGGATCCCGAACGCGTCGGTGCGCGTCAGGCTCTCATAGGCCGCGACCAGCGCCGGCCAGTAGAAAAACACGAAGGTGAGAACGAGCTGCGGGGCGACGAGCAGCATCGGCAGCTTCCACCCCGCGAAGATCGTGCGTCGTTCCATGCGTCAGGGCAGGGGCGCGCCGAGACGGTGGCGCGGGCCGGGATCGCCCCGGCCCGCCCGACCTCAGCCGCCGACCGACTTCTGGAACGAGCGCAGAACGACATTGCCGCGCGTGACGGTCTTGTCCAGCGCCTGCTTCGCCGTCTGCTTGCCCGCGAAGGCCAGCTCGCACTCCTCGTAGAGAATGTTGCGGATCTCCGGCAGCCGCCCGAGGCGCATGCCGCGCGTATAGGGCGTCACCGGACTGCGCAGCAGCGACTTGATCGGCACGTCGGTGCCGGGGTTCTTCTCGTAGTAGCCCTGCTTGCGCGACAGCGCGTCGCCGGCGAGCGTCACCGGCACGTAGCCGCTGTTCTGCGCCCACATCGCGTCCTGCTCCGGCAGGGCCAGGAACTGGAAGAACGCCGCTGCCGCCTTGTACTCCGCGGCCGTGCGGTGCGGCGACGTCATCGCCCATAGGCTGGCGCCACCGATGAAAGTGTTGTGCGGCTCTTTGGAGACCGCGGGATCCCACGGCATCAGCGCCTCGCCGAAGTCGAACTTGGCGTTGCGCACGATGTCGCCGCGCCCAGCCGAGGAGCCGAAGCCGATCGCCACCACCCCGGTGTAGAACATCGGGTCGGGTGCGGAGTCGCGGCCGCCGTACTTGAACGTGCCTTCCTTCTCCATATCCATGAAGCGTTGCAACTGGGCCACATGCGCCGGCGAGTTGCACTGCAGGACCGCGCCCAGCCCCTTGAACCCGTCATCCTCGCTGGCGAACGGGATGTTGTGGATCGCGCTGAACTCCTCGAACTGGATCCAGGTGAGCCAGGACGTCGTCACCGCATAACGGATCAGGCCGCCCTTGGAAGCGGCGTTCGGCTTGGCCGCCGACGCGGCCGTGCCTTTGGTCGTGGCTTTGGTCTGGGCATTGAGAGGATCGGCCCATTTCGCCTTCAGCACCCTGGCGGCTTGCAGGACCTCGGGCCAGGTCTGCGGCGGCTTCTCGGGGTCCAGGCCCGCCATCTTGAAGGCGTCCTTGTTGTACCACATCACCGCGGTCGAGGAGTTGAACGGCATCGAGGCGAGCCGCCCGTCCGGCAGCGAGTAGTAGCCGCGCACCGCCGGGATGTACGTCGCGGGCTTGATGTCGGCGCCGGTCTCCTTGGCGAGCTGCCAGATCTGCTTCACCGCCGGGCCCGCCGCCAGCATCGTGCCGGTGCCGACGTCAAAGACCTGGGTGACGTTCGGCGCCTTGCCGGCGCGCCAGGCGGCGATGGACGCATTGAGCGTGTCCGGGTAGCTGCCCTTGAACACGGAGGTCAGCACGATGTCCTTGTGCGCCGCGTTGAACTGCTTGGTGATGCGGGCGACCTGATCGCCCAGGGCGCCGGACATGGCGTGCCACCAGGTGATCTTGACCGGCTCCGCGGCCAGCACTTTGACGATCGGTGCGGCGGCAACGGGTGCCGCGGCGGCACCGGCAAGAAGCGTTCTGCGTTTCATTCCCAGATTTCCCTCGCTGTTGGGATGGCCGGTCGGGGGTAGCGCTCCCCCGTTTCGGTCCTGTGACACTTATATGACACACCGATGAAGGTCGAGAGTGCTTGCCCACACCGGTCACCGGAAGCTAGACGAATTCCTTCATCTCGCGAGTGCAGCATGGACCTCAAGGACCACATCCGCGGCATCCCGGACTTCCCCAAGCCCGGCATCCTCTTCTACGACATCTCCACGCTCCTGCGGCACGCCGATGCCTGGCAGGTGGCGATGGGCCGCATGGCCCGCGCCGTCGCCGCCTGGCAGCCGGACCTCATCGCCGGCATTGAATCGCGCGGCTTCCTCATTTCGGCGCCGCTCGCGCTGAAGCTCGGCTGCGGCTTCATCATGCTGCGCAAGCGCGCCAAACTGCCGGGCGTCACGATCGGGCTCGACTACGCGCTCGAATACGGCTCGGACCGCATCGAGATCCAGGAGGACGCGATCGAGCCCGGCCAGCGCGTGGGGATCGTGGACGACCTGCTGGCGACCGGCGGCACCATGGCGGCCGGCATCGCGTTGCTGCGCCGTGTCGGCGCCGTCGTGCCGGGCGCCGCGGCGCTGATCGAGCTGTCGTTCCTCGACGGGCGCAGGAAGCTGGACGTGCCGCTCGAGTCGCTCGTCGCCTACGACGAATAGCCTCGCCCGCCGGCCGCGTCGGCGCGTAACCGCTCGCTAACCCGCACCGCGCCATGCTGGCGCGATGCGGCGCCTCCTCCTCGCGGACCGGGTCAAGGCACGGGCGGATAGTTTCCTGGCACCCCTGATCCCGGCGCTGGAACGCGACTGGGAGGTGCGTTTCGTCTCCCTGCCGCCCGGCGCGGAACTCGCGGCCGCCATCGCCTGGTGCGACGTGCTCTGGCTCGAATGGTGCTGGGACCATGCCGTCTGGGCCACGCGGGAAGGGCTGACGGCCGGCCGGCCCACCATCCTGCGCCTGCATTCCGTCGAGGTGCTCGGCACCGGCTACCCGGCGCGCGTCGACTGGTCGCGCATCGACCGGCTGGTGACGGTGGGCGAGGACATCGCGCAGGTGATCCGCGACGAGGTGCTCGGCGCGGTGGCGATCGTCATCCCCAACGGCGTCGACCGCGCGCGCTTCCGCGCCGGCGTGGCGGACCCGGCGCAGGTCGCCTGGGTGGGCCACATCGAGCCGAAGAAGAACCCGATGCTGCTGCTGCAGATCGCGGCACGACTGCGCGCGACGCACGTCTTCCACGTCGCCGGCCCGTTCACCGATCTGCGCACCCGCCGCTATGTGCTGCACCTCGCGGCCGCGCTCGGCCTTGCCGGCACGCTGCGCCTGCATGGCCCGGTCGCGGACATGCCCGGCTTCCTCGCCGGCAAGGGCGTCATCCTCTCGACCTCGATGTACGAGAGCTTCGGCCTCAACATCGCCGAGGGCATGAGCTGCGGCCTCGCACCCGTGGTCCACGATTTCCCCGGCGCGGACTCGCTGTGGCCGGCGGAGGCGCTGTTCGCGAGCGTGGACGAGGCGGTGGCGCTGATCCGCGCGGCACAGCCCGGACAACACTGGCGGGCATGGGCCGGGCGCTATGGCCTCGAGCACCAGATCGAGGCGACGCGCGAGCTGCTGGCCGGGCTCGACCCCGCGCACGGC
>JAJXSZ010000062.1 GCA_021784255.1 Pseudomonadota bacterium
GGCCAGCGCTGCGGCGGCGGCACCTCGCCCCGCCCCAGCGCCTCCCACAACGCCCCGAGCCGCTCGCGCACCGGCGCCTCCACGCCGAGCACCCGCCCGAACGCCTCGCCCAGCGCCCGCCAGAGCGTTGCCGCTGTCGCCGCCCCGATGGCCGCATCCGCCGCATCGCACAGCGCCAGCACCGCGCCCGCCTCCAGCCGCCCCGCCGCCAACGCCTCGGCCAGCGGCGTCGCCAGCTCGTGCCGCCGCGCGGCCCCGTCCACCACCTCGCGCCACCATTGCACCCGCATCGCCCCCACCAGCGGCTCCGACACCGCCAGCGCTCGCAGCAGCTCGCCGTGCACCCCATGCAGCAGCCACATCGCCTCGCGCGGCGCGGGCGGGGCGAACAGGCTCGCGAAGAACAGCGCCGGGTCGCGCGCCCGCACGCGCTCGCCCGCCAGGCTCAATCCGGACCGCGGCGGTCTTGACCCATCCACCATGGCGCCATAGCTACCCTGCAACGCAACGCAGGAGAACGCCCATGGCCTTCGAGCTTCCCGCCCTGCCCTATTCCGTGAGTGCGCTCGCCGCACGCGGCATGTGCCAGGAAACGCTGGAGCTGCATCACGGCAAGCACCACCAGGCGTATGTCACGGCGCTGAACGGCTTCGTCGAGAAGGATCCGGCGCTCCAGGGCGAAACGCTGGAGGCGATCATCAAGCTCGCGCACAACAGCGCGCCGATGGCCGGCGTGTTCAACAATGCCGGCCAGCACTGGAACCACATCATCTTCTGGCAGGCGATGTCGCCCGGCGGCGGCGGCATCCCGGGCAAGCTGGAGCAGAAGCTGATCGCCGATTTCGGCTCCGTCCAGGCCTTCAAGGATGCGTTCAAGGCCGCCGCCACGACCCAGTTCGGCAGCGGCTGGGCCTGGCTCGTGCTCACGCCGTCCGGCAAGCTCGCCTGCACCAAGACCGCGAACGGCTCGAACCCGCTCGCCACCGGCGAGGGACGGGTGCTGCTCGGCTGCGATGTCTGGGAGCACAGCTACTACCTCGACTTCCGCAACCGCCGCCCGGACTACGTCACCAACTGGCTCGACAAGCTCGCCAATTACGAGTTCGCCGCCGCCCAGCTCTGAGCGGATAGCCATACCCGCCCGAAAACGACGCCCCGCGGCTGCCACGGCAGGCACGGGGCGTCGGATCTGGCGGCGGCTGCGGTGGCGGCCGCGTCAGCCGCGACCGGCCACCGTCACTTCTCCTTCGCCGCCGCGTCCTTGGCCCTGGCGGTGGTGGTGACGCTGGTGATGCTCTCGCGCTGCACCTCGATCTTCACTCCCGGCGCGATCTCGACCTCGGCGGTGGCGTCGCCCGCCTTCAGCACCTGGCCGAGAATGCCCGCCACCACCACGCGGTCGCCGCGCTTCATCGCCGCGATCGCCTGGCGCAGCTTTTTCTGCTGCGCCTGCTGCGGGCGGATCACCAGGAAGTAGAACACCGCGAAAATCAGCACCAGCGGCGTGAACTGCAGCACGTTGGGTCCGAGCAGCCCGCCGAGTGGGCTGCCGGCGGTCTGGGCATAGGCGGTCGAGATCAGCATGTCTTGGGTCCGAGAAAATGGGGCCGGGTTGCCTGGATGGCGGCCGGACCATAGTTTCCGCCCCCTTCGCGTCAAGCCGGCTGCATTCCGACGAGGTTCGAACGGGTCCATGGACACCGCGCTGCTCACCCGCATCGCCGAGGCGCTGGAACGCCTGGCGCCGCCGCCGCCGCCCACCCCCGACCTCGCGCAGGCCGACGGCTTCGTCTGGCAGCCCGCCTCCGCCACGCTGCAGCCGGTGCACGAGATCGCGCGCGTGCCGCTGGCCCTGCTCAAGGGTATCGAGCGGCAGAAGGAAATCCTGTTCGCCAACACGCGCCAGTTCGCCGCCGGCAGGCCCGCCAACAACGCCATGCTCTGGGGCGCGCGCGGCACCGGCAAGTCGAGCCTGGTCAAGGCCATCCACGCGACCGTCAACGCCGAGCGGGCGGGCACGCTGGCGCTGATCGAGATCCACCGCGAGGACATCGCCACCCTGCCCCGCCTGCTCGAGGCGATCCGCGGCCAGTCCCGCCGCTGCCTGGTGTTCTGCGACGACCTCTCCTTCGAGCGTGAGGACGCCGACTACAAGGCGCTCAAATCCGTCCTCGACGGCGGCATCGAGGGCCGCCCGGCCAACCTCCTTTTTTACGCCACCTCCAACCGCCGCCACCTGATGCCGCGCGACATGATCGAGAACGAGCGCGCCACCGCCATCAACCCTTCCGAGGCGACGGAGGAAAAAGTCTCGCTCTCCGACCGCTTCGGCATCTGGCTCGGCTTTCACAACACCGACCAGGAAAACTTCTTCGCGATGATCGATGCCTATGCGGATCATTTCGGCCTCGCCGTGGCGCGCGAGCAGTTGCACGCCGAGGCCATCGCCTGGTCGGTGACCCGCGGCGCGCGCAGCGGGCGCGTCGCCTGGCAGTTCATCCAGGACCTCGCCGGGCGCCTGGGCTGACGCCTGCCGCGCCGGCGCGGCGCTGGGCCTTTTTGACCCGTTACATGACCGTCGCCACGCGGCTGCCTGGAGCGGCGCGCTGCGCGTCCCGGTTGAGTGGACGACAACCCGGGGGCGAGTCGAAATAATTTGTCAAGAGCGAATAAATGGCCTAGATTAAAAAACGGTAGGTAAACTACCATCTGTGCACCGGCGCGCGGCCCGGCCAACGAACGTCGAGCCCCTCCGACAAGGGACCACATCGACATGAACAGGAAAGGCGAAGGAGAAAAGACAATGGCTACGGGCAAACATTGGGCCATCGCCGGCGCGGCAGCGCTCGCGATGCAGCTCGGGGCGATCGGGGTCGCCTCCGCCACACCCGCGTTCGCGGTGTGGCTGGACGGCAATACGGATGCGAGCTGCGGCGGCAACGGCATCTGCACCAGCCTGGCGGCCGCTTTCGGCGCCGGGTCCTATCAGTTGGTGACCAGCGCCCAGCTCGATACGGCGGGCTTCCTGTCGTCGAACGGGTTCAAGACAGTGATCGTCAGCCGCTACGACTCCTCTTTCGGCACCTCGCTCGACAGCATCGCCGCGGCGAACGTGGCGAGCTTCGTCGGCAGTGGCGCGACTCAGGGCGGTGTCGCCGTGTTCACCAACGACGCGGCGGACAATTTCTACGGCGCCACCGGCGGCGACCCGTATGATGCGAACCTCAATCAGCTCTTCGTCAATGCCGCGACATACGCCGAGCAGAGCGGGCACGGCTATATCGGCGAGTTCAACGGCGCCGCGATGGCGATGACCAGCAACGCCAATGGCTTCGCGGCGCTGGGGCTGCTGCAGGGCTCCGCCGGCGCGCTCAGCAGTAACAGCGGAGAGCAGTTCCAGTATGCGGTCGGCCCGATCGGCAGCGGCAACCCGATCGATAGTGGCGTCACCTTCCCGTTCACCGATCCGGATACGTCGACCTACCTGACCCGGATCACCGGCGCCAACTCGAACAACATCGTCGATATCTACAGCGATCCGCTTGCGAATGGGCTTCCGGCGGTGCTGGCGAACAGCTACGTGATTTCGGGCGGCGGCCAGAATAACCCCATACCGGAGCCGGCGACGTTCGGTCTGTTCGGCGTCGGCGTGCTGGGGCTGGGCCTCGCCCGCCTGCTGCGCCAGCGCCAAAGGGCCTGAACCGCGATACGGCCCGAACCGCGATACGGCCCGAACCGCGATACGGCCCGAACCGCGATACGGCCTGAGGGGCGGGATGGCCTGACGCGCGGGGTGGCCTGACGCGCGGGGTGGCCTGAGCGGCGCCGGGAACCAGGCCGCCCGCTGCGGGCGACGAGAACAGACGGCGCTCCCGCCGTCTGTTCTTGTTGGTGCCAGGCCCCGGATCCTGCCGCCGCCCCGCCCCCAGGGCGCCGCCTGCCCGCCAGGCGCGACGGTGCGAGAGGCGTCAGCGAGCCGGGGGCGTCACGGCGAAGGCAGCTTCAGCACCTTGAAATCGTGGAACGTCCAGGTGTTGGCGCGATCGTTCTCGGACTCCCCATAGAGACCCAAGGCCCCCCCGCCATCCGGCGGCTGGCCGTGAAAGCTCACGACCTTGGTGCCGTTGATCCAGCCCTCGGCGGCATTCCCGTTGATCCGCACCTCGACCTCGTTGACCGCATTCGCGCCCGTCTTGATCACGTCCGATTTGCCGTTCGCCACCGGGACCCAGCGATTGGCGATAAAGCGGGTGACGAACCAGGTGCCATTAGCCCTTTCGGTGAAGATGTAATAATGCGTGTTGTCCTGGATCCAGAACACCAGGCCGCCGCTCATTTCGCCGGGCTTGGTCAGGTCGCCGATCGCGACCGAGACGCAGGCATCGGCCTGCGTGTAGAGCAGCGGCTGATTGTAAACGAAGTCGGCGGTGTTGACCGCCGGCGTGATCTGCACCTGCCCACCGCCGATCTTCACGAAGGACGTGGACTGTCCCCACCCGGGGTCAGGCGTCTTGAAATTGTCGGAAAACTGGACCGCCCCGTTGCCGCAGGCGCTCCCGATCCCGGGCAGAGCCAGCAGGGTCATCGCGACGGCCATCGAACCGAACATGCG
Source organism: Pseudomonadota bacterium (assembly GCA_021784255.1). Taxonomy (GTDB): domain Bacteria; phylum Pseudomonadota; class Alphaproteobacteria; order Acetobacterales; family Acetobacteraceae; genus JAJXXT01. Next base: position 4,613 of record JAJXSZ010000062.1, read on the forward strand.
CTTCACGGCGTTCTCCCCCAAATGGAGCCGATATTATTTCCTGCCGCATCTCCAAATTGCAACTATCGCCCGTGGAACAATCGCATGACATCGCGGTTTTGACGTCCGGGCACGACCGGACGCCCGGCCCCGGCGCAGGCTTGGCGCCATCCCCGGGCCGTGCCAGTAATCCGGCGGTAGCCGGCGCAACGCCGGAATCGGGGGAGGACGTCATGCGATCGGTACTGTCTGGAATTCTACTCGCCACCGCGGCGGCGGCCTGGGCCCTGCCGGGCGCCGCCCACGCCGCGACCCGCGACATCCGCGTCCAGTGCTACTCGGACGGTAACGAGTGCCCGGTGACGCGCGACCTCGCCACCGCCTTCATGAAGTCGCATCCCGACATCAAGGTCACGATCGACGAAGTCCCCTACTCGGCGATCCTGCAGAGCCTGCCGGTGCAACTCGCCGCCGGCAAGGGCCCGGACATCGCCCGCGTCACCCTGTTCGGCAACTACTCGCAGTATTTCCTCGACCTGCGCCCCTACCTCAAGGACGCGAAATTCTGGGAAACCGCCTTCGGCCCAACGCTGGACTGGATGCGCAAGGGCCCCGCCGACCACGGCATCTATGGGCTGATGACACAGCTCACTGTCACCGCCCCGCTGGTGGACAAGACGCTGTTCGAGCAGGCCAAGGTCCCGCTCCCCGGCCCCAAGGCCACCTGGGATGACTGGGCGAAGGCCGTCGCCAAGGTCGCCAAGGCCACCGGCACCCCGGCCGGCATGGCCTGGGACCGCTCCGGCCATCGCTTCGCCGGCCCCGCGATCTCCTATGGCGCGCGCTATTTCGACGCCAAGGGCAACCCCGCCGTCGTCGATGCCGGCTTCAAGGCCATGGCCCAGCGCTTCTATCACTGGAACCTCGACGGCACGGTGCTGAAATCCACCTGGGCCGGCCAGGCCACCGGCTACAAGGACGCGTTCAACGAGTTCGCGAACGGCAAGATCGTCATGTACTACTCGGGTTCGTGGCAGCTCAACCGGCTGCTCAAGCTCGGCAACGCCTTCGACTGGGTCATCGCCGCCAATCCCTGCGGCCCCGCCGCCTGCTCCGGCATGCCCGGCGGCGCGGCCTTCGTCGCCTTCAAGGAGACGAAGCACCCGCACGCGGTCGCCGCCTTCCTCGACTTCCTGGCACAGCCCGCGAACTACCGGACGTTCGCCGAGCGCACCAACAACATCCCCGCCGAACTGCCGCTGCAGAAGCAGGCGCTCAACTACACCATGCCCGCGGCGGGCAAGGCCGCGCTCGCCGCCCTGCTGCACGATGCGGCGACCCTTTCGCCGATTGCCTACCACCTGCAGGGCTATCGCTTCGCCGGTGCCATCTTCGGCGCCACCGCGGACCGCATCGGCCAGGCGATCGCGGGCTCGATGACGCTGGACCAGGCCTACCAGCGCATCACCCAGGACATCGCCACCGCGCTCGCCACCGCCAAGAAGTGACCGCGCGCGCCTCCGGCAGAGCGCTGCGCCGCGCCCCCGGCGCAGCGTTCGGGAGCGCGATGAACCTGCTGGAGGCGCCGATGCGCCTCGCGCAGAAGCACCTGCGGGGCGGGCGCATCGGCTGGGTGTTCGTCACCCCCAATCTCAGTGTCTTCGGCCTGTTCACGTTCCTGCCGATCGTCATCGACCTCATCTACGCGGTGACCGGCGGCAACCAGCTCTTCCCCGCCCAGCGCCCCTATGTCGGCACCGCCAATTTCCAGGCGTTGCTCGCCTGCCGGAATTATCTCGATCCCAACACGTGCACGCGCGACCTGTTCTGGCACGGCATCTACAACACCGCCGAGTTCGTGGTGCTGCAGGTCGGCTTCATGGTCGGCCTCAGCCTGGCGACCGCGCTGGCGCTGAACCGCCCGGGCCGCGCGCGCGGCTTCTTCCGCGCCGTGTTCTTCTATCCGGTTCTGCTCTCGCCCGTCGTCGTCGCACTGATCTGGAAATGGGTGCTGCAGCGCTACGGCGTGCTCAACGCTGGGCTCGGCGCGCTCGGCCTCGCGCCGCATGACTGGCTGCTGAACTCGAGCACCGCCTTCTTCTGGTCGGTCTTCGTCAGCATCTGGGCGCATATGGGCTTCTACACGCTGATCCTGCTCGCCGGCCTGCAGGCGATCCCGCGCGACGTCTACGAGGCGGCGGCGATGGACGCGACCCCGCCCTGGCGGCGCTTCCGCCGCGTCACCCTGCCGCTGCTGATGCCAAGCCTGCTCGTCGTGCTGGTCCTCGCCCTGATCCGCGCGGTGCAGATCTTCGATGAGGTCTATGTGCTCACCGGCGGCGGCCCAGGCACGTCGACGACCTTCCTGGTGCAGTTCATCTACCAGACCGGCTTCGCCCAGCAGGTGCGGGAATACGGCATGGCCGCGGCCGCCTCGCTGCTGCTCGCCGCCGTGCTGATGGCGCTCACCGTCCTGCAACTGCGCGTCACGAGGCCAAGGAAATGAGCCGTCTCGCCACGATGCTGACGGCGCGGCGCGGCCGCCTCGCGCGCGACTGGACCGACTGGGCATCGCTCGCCTACCTGCTGCTCGGCGTGCTGGTGATGTTCCTGCCGGTGGTGTGGCTGTTCGCCAGCTCGCTCAAGACCGACCAGGCGCTCAACGCCTTCCCGCCCACCCTGCTGCCCTGGCAGCCGGCGCAGGTCGCCGTCCCCGGCCATGCCGGCACGCTGCCGCTGATGCGCGTCACCGCCGGCCGGTTCGCAGGCGAACGCCTCGCGGAGCTGCGCCATATCGGCCTGGTCGCGCAGCTGCTGGACCCCGCGCGGCCGGGGCCGGTCCTGCACATCCCGGTCCGCGACCTCAAGCCGGTGCTGCACCTGCACGCTTCCTGGTCGAACTTCACCGACCTCGTCCGGCGCTTCAACTTCCTCGGCTATTTCTGGAACTCGGTGCTGATCACCACGCTCGCCACGCTCATCACTCTGCTGATCAACTCGATGGCCGCCTTCGCGCTCTCCAAATATCGTTTCGCCGGCCGCGATGCCGTGTTCGGCCTGATGCTGGCGACACTGATGGTCCCGCCGACGATCGTGCTGGTGCCGAATTTCCTCATCGCCGCCCGCCTCGACCTCGTGAACTCGCTCTGGGGCGTGATCTGGCCCGGCGTCGCAACACCCACCGGCGTGTTCCTGCTACGCCAATACATGCTGACCATCCCCGACGACCTGATCGAGGCGGCGCGCATGGACAACGCCTCGGAGTGGCGCATCTACTGGCGCATCGTCCTGCCGCTCTCCACCCCGGCGCTCGGCGTGCTCGCCATCTTTTCGGTGATGTGGCGGTGGAACGACTTCCTCTGGCCGATGGTGGTGCTCAACCGCTCCAGCGCCTTCACGCTGCCGCTGGCGCTGTTCTCCTTCCAGGGCGACCTGCAGACGCAATGGCACTACCTGCTGGCGATGACCGTGCTCACGCTGCTGCCGGTGACCGTCATCTTTCTGTTCCTGCAACGATCGATCACCCAGGGCATCGCCTCGGCCGGCGTGAAATGAGCACTCTCCCCATGTTGCGCCTGCAAGGCGTCGGCAAAAGCTACGGCACCGTCAGCGTCATGCGCGACGTCACCTTCGACGTGGCCGCCGGCGAGTTCATCGTCTTCGTCGGTCCCTCGGGCTGCGGCAAATCGACCCTGCTGCGGATGATCTGCGGGCTCGAGACGGTCACCACGGGGCGCATCGAGATCGACGGCAAGCTCGCCAACGATACCCCGGCGGCGAGCCGCGGCCTCGCCCTCGTGTTCCAGTCCTACGCGCTCTACCCGCATATGACGGTGCGCCAGAACATGGCGTTCGGCCTGGAAAACCTGCGCACGCCGAAGGCCGAGATCGAGCAGCGCGTCGCCGAGGCCGCGCGCATGCTGCGCCTCGAGAACCTCCTCGCCCGGCGGCCGACGCAGCTCTCGGGTGGGCAGCGCCAGCGGGTGGCGATCGGGCGCGCCATCGTGCGCGAGCCGCGCATCTTCCTGTTCGACGAACCGCTCTCCAACCTCGATGCCGAGCTGCGCGTCGAGATGCGCGCGGAGATCGCCCAGCTCCATCGCCGCCTTGCCACCACGATGATCTACGTGACCCACGATCAGGTCGAGGCAATGACGATGGCGGACCGCATCGTCGTGCTGCGCTCGGGCGAGGTGGAGCAGGTCGGCGCGCCGCTGGACCTCTACAACAACCCCGCCAATCGTTTCGTTGCCGGCTTCATCGGCTCGCCGCGGATGAACTTCCTCGACGGGCGCGTCACCGCGAGCGCCGGCGGCTGGACCACCATCGAGGTCGCGGGCGTCGGCGCCATCCGTGCGCGCGGGATGCTTCCCGTAGGCAGCCAGGCCAGCATCGGCATCCGCCCCGAGCATGTCCAGCCCGCACCGGGCGAAACCACCGGCGCCGCGGTCAACCTCCTGCGCGGCCAGGCGGCCAGTATCGAACAGCTCGGCGCGTCGAGCTTCGTGCGTCTCGCCAGCCCGGCGCTGAACCTGCAGATCCAGGGCCAGACGCAGGTTCGTTTTGGTGACGAAATCGCCATCTTCCTGCCACCCGACCGTCTGCACCTGTTCGACGCCGAGGGCGTCATTGCGCCGTCGGGGGAATGATCCACGACCGGGCGTGCCCGAGACCCGCCGAGCCTCGCCGCACCACCGCGCCCGCCGCAGCCCGGCCATGAACGCGCCGTCGGTTTGACGCTGCGGCGCAAGCGGCCGATCCTGCGACCTACCCGTCGGGAGATCAGGTCGTCGTGGCGAAGGCCGGAGCCGAAACGGCACTCTACGCGCCGGTGAAGCGTTTCCTCGAATCGCTCGGCTTCGAGGCCAAGGGCGAAATCCGCGGCTGCGACGTCGTGGCGTTGCGCGCCGGCGCACCTGACGATGGACGCGCCGGCGCACCTGACGATGGACGCGCCGGCGCACCTGACGATGGACGCGCCGGCGCACCTGGCGATGGGCGCGCGCTCGCACGCGGCCCGGAGGTCGTCATCGCTGAACTCAAGCGCAGCCTCACGCTCGAACTCGTGCTGCAGGCCGTGGACCGCACCCAGCTCGCCGACGAAGTGTGGATGGCCATCCCCACCGCCCGCCGTGCCCCGGACAAGCGGGCGCTGCGCCTGTGCCGGCTGCTCGGCCTTGGCCTGCTCTCGGTGGGGGCGCGCGGCGGCGTCGCCGTGCTGATCGAGCCAGGCCCCTACCAGCCGCGCCGCAACACCAGGCGGCGCAGCGCCCTCGTCGTCGAGTTCCAGCGCCGCCAGGGCGACCCCACTCAGGGCGGCTCGACGCGCAAGCCGATCATGACCGCCTACCGCCAGGCGGCGCTCGCCTGCGCAGCCGCGCTGCGCGAGGGGCCGCTGCGCCCGCGCGACCTGCGCAGCGTCGCCGACAATGCGCCGGCCATTCTCGCCCGCAACGTCTATGGCTGGTTCCGCCGCGAGCGGCCCGGCCTCTATGCGCTGGCTCCCGCCGGGCACGCAGCGCTCGCCGCCTTCCCCGACAAGGAGACCGCTCCATGGGCTACCGCATCCTGACGGGCCAGATCGCCCACGAAACGAACACCTTCAGCAAGGTCGCCACCACGCTCGAGCATTTCCGCGCCGGGACGTTGTTGCTAGGCAACGAAATTCCGGCGGCGCGCCGCGGCACCCGCACCGCGCTCGGCGCCGCTTTCGAGGCTGCGGAGAAATTCGGCTGGACCCTCTCGTACCCTCTTGCCGCCGCCGCCAACCCCTCCGGCACTGTCGCCGGCGAGACCTTCGAGCAGCTCTCCGCCTGGCTCGTCGCCGGCGCCGAGGGCTGCGACGGCGCACTGATCGATCTGCACGGCGCGATGGTCGCCGAAGGCTGCGAGGACGCGGAAGGCGAGATTCTTGCACGCCTGCGCAGGGTCCTGGGTGCCGAGGCCCCGATCGTCGTGACGCTCGATCTGCATGGCAACATCACGCAACGAATGGCCGACAACGCCAGCGCGCTGATCGCCGTGCGCACCTACCCTCATATCGACTACTACGAACGCACCTGGCAGGGAGCGAACCTGCTCGACCGCGCGCTGCGCGGCGAGATCCATCCGCGGACCGTCATCGCCAGGCGCCCGATGCTGCGCGGGCTCGACGGCGGACGCACCCAGACCGGCCCGATGCGCGAGCTGATCGACCGTGGCGAGGCGCTGGAAGCGGCCGGCAAGGCGCTCGTCGTCAGCGTCTGCGCCGGCTTCACCGCCGCCGACATCCACGACATCGGCCCCTCGGTCACCGTCACCGCCGACGGCGACACTACCGGGGCGCGGCGCATCGCCGAGGAGTTCATGACCTACGCCTGGCAGACCCGCGACTTCGTCTCGGTCCACCACGCCACGATCGCCGACGCGGTGGCGCGCGCCAAGGTCGGCCAGCTCCACACCGAGAAGCCGCTCGTGCTCGCCGACGTCACCGACAATCCCGGCAGCGGCCATTACGGTGATACAACGAACCTGCTGCGCGCGATGATCGCCGCCGAGCTCGAGAACGCCGCTTTCTATGCTATCTTCGACCCCGAGGCCGTGCTCGCCGCGGCAAAAATCGGTGCTGGCAGCAAGGGCCGCATCCGCCTCGGCGGCAGGCACGACCCCGAAGCGGGCGGCGGCCCGCTCGATCTTGATGCCCGGATCGTCTCGCTCACCGATGGCAGCTTCCAGTGCTTCGGCCCGATGGGCGGCGGCGTCTGGCGCAGCTATGGGCCGAGCGCCCTGCTGCGCGTCGGCGGCGTTTCGATCGCCGTCATCTCCCGTAACGGCCAGGCGAACGACCTCGCCCAGCTCATCTCGCTCGGCGTCGATCCGCTCCGGTGCGCCACCATCGCGGTCAAGTCGAACCACCATTTCCGCGCCGCCTTCGAGCCGATCGCGCGCGAGGTGGTCACGGTCAATGGCGGCGGGCTCGGGGCCGCGATCCTCGCGCGCATGGACTACCGCCACGTCCGCCGCCCGATCTGGCCGCTCGACGAGATCGAACCCTGACCGCCGCCACCGGGCGCCGCTAGAGCAATATCCGGCCAGATCGGATCATCTGGCCGGATTTCTTGCTCCAGGAAACTTCGAGCCCGGAGCAACGTGTCGCCGGTCTGTCTGCGCCGGACAGGCTCAGGCGGATCGGAAGTTGCTCTAGGAACCCCGCAGGAACTGCGCCGTGGTCAGATAGTAATTGCGCGCCGTCGCATTCACCTGCCGCTCGCCGAGCGCCGTCAGGGCGG
>JAJXSZ010000063.1 GCA_021784255.1 Pseudomonadota bacterium
GGTCGGCAACGAGGGCGTGATCACGGTCGAGGAGGCCAAGGGCATCCAGACCGAGCTCGACGTCGTCGAGGGCATGCAGTTCGACCGCGGCTATGTCTCTCCGTACTTCATCACCAATGCGGAGAAGATGATTGCCGAGATGGATCAGCCCTACATCCTGATCCACGAGAAGAAGCTCTCCGGCCTGCAGCCGATGCTGCCGCTGCTCGAGACCATCGTGCAGTCCGGCCGCCCGCTGATGATCATCGCCGAGGACGTCGAGGGCGAGGCGCTCGCGACCCTGGTGGTCAACAAGCTGCGCGGCGGCCTCAAGGTCGTGGCGGTGAAGGCGCCGGGCTTCGGTGATCGCCGCAAGGCGATGCTCGAGGACATCGCGATCCTGACCGGCGGCCAGGTGGTCAGCGAAGATCTCGGGATCAAGCTCGAGAGCGTGACGCTGGCCATGCTCGGCAAGGCGAAGAAGGTGGTGATCGAGAAAGAGAACACCACCATCGTCGAGGGTGCTGGCAAGAAGGCCGACATCACCGGCCGCTGCAACCAGATCCGTGCGCAGATCGAGGAGACCACCTCGGACTACGACCGCGAGAAGCTGCAGGAGCGGCTGGCGAAACTCGCCGGCGGCGTTGCCGTCATCCGCGTCGGCGGTTCGACCGAGGTCGAGGTGAAGGAGCGCAAGGACCGCGTGGACGACGCGCTGCACGCGACCCGGGCTGCGGTTGAGGAAGGCATCGTGCCGGGTGGCGGCGTTGCGCTCGCGCGCGCCTCGCTGGTGCTCGCCAAGCTCAAGGCCGACAACGACGACCAGCGCTTCGGCATCGAGATCGTCCGCAAGGCCGCGCTCACGCCGCTGCGCCAGATCGCCGAGAACGCCGGCGAGGATGGCGCCGTCATTTCCGGCAAGGTGCTGGACAAGGACGACTACAACTGGGGCTTCGACGCGCAGAGCGGCGAGTTCAAGGACCTGGTCAAGGCCGGCATCATCGACCCGACCAAGGTCGTGCGCACGGCGCTGCAGGACGCGGCCTCGGTCGCCGGCCTGCTGATCACCACCGAGGCGATGGTGGCCGAGAAGCCGGAGAAGAAGGCGCCGATGTCCGCGCCTCCGGGCGGCGGCATGGGCGACATGGACTTCTAAGGTCCGGTCGCGACGAAAAACGAGGGCGGGCCGCAGGGCCCGCCCTTTTTTTATCCGCGGCTCCGTTTGTCCGCGGCTTCTTTGGAGTCATATCCGACCCGATAGAATCGATTGGCGGGATTTCTTGCTCTGGAAAACATAGAGCCCCGGGCAACTTATTTCCGGTCTGCCGGGGCCGGACAGGCTCAGACAGCGCGGCGGTTGCTCTACTCCGCGCGGGCTTGAGGCGCGGGCGGCCCGGCGGCAGCCGAGCCGGACAGGCGGTGTTTCAGTGGACGGTCAGCAGCGTCCAGGCGCGGCGCAGGCGCTCGATGCCGGGGCGGATCAGCCCCTTGTCACAGAGCCGGCGGCCTTCGGCGGCAAGCCTGGTCACGTCAGGCGGCACTTTCGCCTGGGTGGCCCGCGCTCGCGCCACATCGGCCGACAACTGGTCGCAATAGGCAACGGTATCGGTGGTGATCGTCATCGGCTTGCTCTGCACGAGCCGCAGCTGGGCCTTGCCTGGTCCGGTCTGGACCAAGGAAAGGATCAGCCCCAGGGTCACCACCGGAAGCGTGCGCATACTACGGCGGACATCGCATGCACCACCTCTCATCGCCGTGGGGCGGTCATGAAGCCACGTTCATACTGCTGGCTGGCAGCTTCAGGATCGCCCGCAGCCCCGGCGCGTTGTCGGCGAGCGTCAGCGTGCCGCCATGCAGCGTTGCCACCGCCTGCACCAGCGCGAGCCCCAGGCCCGACCCCGGCGTGCTGCGGGCCTGCTCGCCGCGGAAGAAACGTTCGGTGGCGCGGGTACGATCGGCTTCCGGGATACCGGGGCCGCGATCCGCGACCTCGATGCGCACGCCGTCCCGGCTGGCCGCGAGCGTGAGCTGCACGGTGGTGCCGGTGGGCGAGAACTTGACGGCATTGTCGAGCAGGTTGGCGACTGCCTGTTGGATCATGTCACGGTCGCCATGGAGCGAGATCTCGTACTGGATCGCGGCATCGAGCCGTAGCCCGGCCTCCTCGGCCGGTGCGGTGTAGAGCTCGGTCATGTCGGTAATCAGAGCCGACAGGTCGAAGGTCACGAAAGCAGAACGCCGGGCTCCGGCTTCGATTTCGGCAATCCTGAGGATCGCCTGAAACACCCCGACCACGCCGTCCAGATCCGCCTGCGCCCGTTCGATCGCAGCGTGCAACTCGTCGGGTGAACGGGCATGGATCGCCGCGTCCTCGAGGCGGGTGCGCGCGCGCGCGATCGGTGTGCGCAAGTCGTGGGCGATGGCATTGGAGACCTGTTTCACCCCGTCCATCAGCCGCATGATGCGATCGAGCATGTCGTTGACCGCGGCGGCAAGCAGGTCGAACTCGTCGTCGGTGCCGGCGATGCGCACGCGCCGCGAAAGGTCGCCCGCGGCGATCGCCGCTGCCGTCGCCGAGACATCGGCCACGGTCGCGCGGAAGGCGCCGCGCACCAGCGCGCCGCCCAGCATGCCGAGAATCAGCGCCACCACCGCGGACCAGAGCAGCGCGGCGGTGAGCAGGCGACGCAACTGCGAACGGACGTGGGAATCCCGCCCGACCAGCAGATGGAAGCCGCCGGCGAGGTTGAATTCATGCAGGCGCGCCACCCCTTTGAGGCCCGCGCGCTCCACCGGCAGCTCGAACCAGTTGGTGTCCAGGGTCACGCCGCGCGGCCAGGCGTTGAGGTTGCCGGCAATGCGGTCGAAACGCGGGCCGACCAGCAGATAGATCGCGTTGTCATCGATATTGGTGGCCAGGCGCTGGTCGATCGTTTCGATCAGCGCCGGCAACCCACCTTCCTGGTAGCGCTCGGCCAGGCCCTGCGTGTCGGCGTTGATGGCCGCATCGGTCTGCCGGTCGAGCAGGCCGACCGTGGTCCACCACAGGAACGCCGCCAGGGCCAGCGCCGAAAGACCGAACAGCGACGCATAGAGGATGCCGAAGCGGAACCCCGCGGAGCGGAACATCGGCGTCCGGCGCTGCCGCGGATCAGTGCGGCCGCGGCCCAGCATCTGCAGCGTGGTTGCGAGACTCATCCTGGGTTTGCGCACCGGGCGCGTTGCTGGCGGGGGCGGCGCGGCGCCGGGCGTCTCAGGGCGCCTCGGCGCGCAGCATGTAGCCGGCGTTGCGCACGGTGTGGATCAGCGGGGCGGGGAACGGCTTGTCCACCTTCTGGCGCAGGCGCGAGACATGCACGTCGATGACGTTCGTCTGCGGATCGAAATGGTAGTCCCACACGCCCTCGAGCAGCATGGTCCGGGTCACCACCTGGCCGGCATGACGCATCAGGTATTCGAGCAGGCGAAACTCGCGCGGCTGCAGGTCGATCTTCTCGCCGCCGCGGCGGACGGTGCGCGACAGCAGGTCCATCTCCAGGTCCGCGACGGCAAGGCGCGTCACGGGTCCTTCGCCACGGCCGCGCCGCGCGATCCCCTCGACGCGCGCCAGCAGCTCCGCGAAGGAGAAGGGTTTGGTGAGGTAGTCGTCGCCGCCCGCCTTCAACCCCTTCACCCGCTCATCCACCTGGGCGAGGGCGGAGAGGAACAGGACCGGCGTGTGGTTGTTCTGCGAGCGCAGCGTCTCCAGCAGGCGCAGCCCGTCGATGCCGCCGGGCAGCATGCGGTCCAGCACGATGGCATCGAAACTCTCGGACGCGGCGAGGAACAGTCCGTCACGGCCGTTGGACGCGTGCTCGACGACGTGGCCCGCCTCGCGCAGTCCTTTCAGCACGAAACCGGCGACGTCCTTGTCGTCCTCGACCACCAGGATACGCATCGTTCGTTTCTCCTCGCGTAAGATCGCTTCTATCAATTCGATTCGATCCGGGGGCGCAACCCTACCGCGACCGACAGATTGAAGCCATGGCCGTTGCGCACGCAACTCAGATCGACGCGCCCGCCCGGCGCGGTAAGGGCGACCGCGCGCTGCAGCGAGCGGGCGGAGTCGAGCTTCGTGCCGTTGACCGCCAGCACGATGTCGCCGGGGCGAAGCCCGGCGCGCGCCGCCGGCCCCTGGGGCGTCACCTCGACGATGCGCACGCCATGGGCGGGCGCGCCGAGGAACGGGTTGCCGGCGGAGCGGTCATCGAGCGACACGCCCAGCCAGCCGCGCGGGATCGTGCCGTGCGATCCGAGCTCGTTCACGATCCTGCGCACCAGCTCGGCGGGAATCGCAAAGCCGATGCCGACCGATCCGCCGGAAGGGGTGTAGATGGCCGAGTTCATGCCCACCACCCGCCCCTCGCTGTCGAAGAGCGGGCCGCCGGAATTGCCAGGATTGATGGGCGCGTCGATCTGGATGAAGTCGTCGAACGGGCCTGCCCCCAGATCGCGGCCGAAGGCGGAGACAATGCCCGCCGTGACCGAGCCGCCGAGACCGAACGGGTTGCCGGCGGCGATCACCCAGTCGCCCACCTGCAGCGACCGGCTGGAGCCGAAAGTGACGGCCGGCAGCGGGCCCGGCGCGTCGATCCGGATCAGCGCAATATCGGTGAGTTCGTCCGAGCCGACGAGGCGGGCGGGGAAACTGCGCCCGTCCGCGAGGTCGACGACGATCCTGTCGGCGTTGCCGACCACGTGGTCGTTGGTGACGATCAGCCCCGAGGGGTCGATGATGAAGCCCGACCCGGCGCCGCGAAGGTGGCGCACCGCGGGAGGCAGCCGGCCGCGGAACTTCTGGCGGATCGACGGCGGCAGCTCGGCCAGCGGGTCGCGGCCGCGGACCGTTTCCTCGACGCCGATATTCACCACCGCCGGCAGCACGCGCCTGATCAGCGGCGCGAAGCTGTGCGGCCCTTCCGCACGCGCCGAGGCGCAGCCCGGCAATGGCAGGGCGGTGGAGAGTGCCAGCGCCCCGGCAAGCGCGGCGCGGCGAGGAAGGGCGGCAGGCAGCATCACAGTCCGGTCCACCAGCGAGTTTGGTCGCAACACGACGTTTCGTGCCAGCACGTACAACCGAGCCGGGGACGATACGACTGACCCGCGACTTAAATCGACGTCAGCCTGGAGCAACCTCAGCCCGGTCCGAGCCTGTTCGGCCCGGGCAGAGCGGAGATAACGGGCAGAGCGGAGATAAGTTGCTCTGAATTTGATGTTTCCCGGACCGGGCAATTCGGCCAGACGATGCCCTCGGGCCGGATCTTGCTCGCGGGGCGACATCAGCCGGCTTGCGGATCCTCCGGCCAGGCATGCCGCGGATAGCGGCCGCGCATCTCCGCCCGGACGTCGCGCCAGGCGCCGCGCCAGAACCCCGCCAGATCGGTCGTCACGGCGATCGGCCGGCCGGCCGGCGAGAGCAGCGCGAGCCTTGGCACGAGACGCCCCTCGGCGAGGCGCGGCGTGGCGGCGAGCCCGTAGAATGCCTGTGCGCGGGCGGCGGCGAGTGGTTCCGGCTGCGTGTAGTCCAGCCGCGCGCGGCCGGCGGGAAGTGCAATTTCGGCCGGCAGCAGCGTGTCGAGGCGATGACGCCGAGCGCGACCCAGCCGCTCCGACAGCAAGACAACGAGATCGAGTTTGCTGGCGTCGGCCAGCCGGGTGCGGCCTTGGAGCGCCTGGGCGAGCCAGGTCCGGTCGGCCGCGAGCGCCGCATCGGAGAGGTCCGGCCAGCCCTCGTCGGGGAACAGCCGGGCAGCGAGGGCGACACGCGCCTGAAGCTGGCGCGCCGCTTCCGTCCAGGGCAGCGAGGGCAGCGAAACCGCGTCCGCGAGCGCCCGCGCAGTGGCCTCGGGGTCCGCGGCGATGGTGCGATCCTCCAGGATCAGCGTGCCGAGGCGGCGCCGTCGCCGAGCGATCACGGCTCCCTGCACCGCATCGAACCCGGCTTCCTCCACGACCGTGACCCTGGCCGAGACCGCATCCGGCAGGTCCGCAGGGTCGAGCGCCGAGGCGAGGCGGATCGCCGTGCCGCGCGCCGCGTGGACCGCCGCAACGGCCAGGAACGGCGCGCGCGCCAGCGGGTCGGTGAGCGGCAGGGAGGCGCTGCCGCCACCGGCGAGGCGGAAGCTGCCGGGGTCGCGGCGCTGGGCGATACGGTCCGGAAAAGCCGCGGCGATCAGGCGACCGGGGTCGCCTTCGGCCGCCGCCTTCGTGCCGAGACGCCGTCGGTACATGTCGGCGGTGCGGCGGATGGCGCCGAGGGGGCGATCGCGGCTCAGCGCGTCGAGCCGGAGCGCGATGTCGGTGCTCGCGGCCTCGCGCAGCGGGTCGCGTTCCTCCAGCAGCGCCGCGATGTCGGCGGCGAGCGCCGCCTCCGCGGGGGTGCGGGCGGCGAGCATCATCGCGGCAAGGCGGGGATGGGCGCCAAGCTCCGCCATGCGCCGGCCGGCATCGGTGATGCGGCCCGCCGCGTCGAGGGCGCCGAGGCCGCGCAGCAGCTCGGTGGCCGTGGCGAGTGCCGCGGCCGGCGGCGCATCCGCAAACGGCAGCGATTGCGGTGCGGCGCCCCAGGCGGCGCAGGTGAGGCAGAGGGGCGCGAGGTCGGCGGCGAGGATTTCCGGACGCTCCGACGCCGGCAGGCCACGATGCAGCGCCGCGGTCCAGAGGCGGATGGCGATGCCCGGCCCTTCGCGTCCCGCCCGGCCGGCGCGCTGTGTCGCGGCGGCGCGGCTGATGCGCACGGTGGCGAGCCGGGTGAGGCCGGAGTCGGGATCGAATACCGGCGCGCGGCGGAACCCGCCATCGATGACGATGCGCACGCCGGGGATGGTGAGCGAGGTCTCGGCAATCGAGGTTGCGAGAACCACGCGCCGGCGCGCGCCCTGGGTGAGGGCGGCAAGCTGCGTCGCGGCGGGCAGATCGCCGTGCAGCGCCAGCACGTCGGCGTCGCAGGCGCCGATGGCCTCCTCGGTGCGGCGGATCTCGGCCATGCCCGGCAGGAAGACGAGAATATCGCCGGCCTCGTCGTGCAGCGCCTCGCGCACCGCGCGGGCGGCGGCCTGCGGCAGGTCGCGCGGATGGGCGAGGTCGCGGCGGGTGTGGCGGATGTCGGTCGGGAAGGCGCGGCCCTCCGCCGCCACGACCGGACCGGCGAGCAGCGCGGCAAGACGTTGCGTATCCGGTGTCGCCGACATCGCGAGCAGGCGCAGTTCCGGGCGCAGGGTCTGCACTTCGCGGCACAGCGCCATGGCGACGTCGGCTTCGACGCTGCGCTCATGCACTTCGTCGAGGATCGCCAGCGAAACCCCGTCGAGCCCCGGATCGGCGAGCAGGCGACGCACCAGCAGTCCCTCGGTCAGCACTTCGATACGCGTGTGCGGGCCGACGGCGGATTCGAGACGGGTGCGGAACCCGACCAGCCCGCCGGGGGCCTCGCCACGTTCCGCCGCCATGCGGGTCGCCGCGGCACGGGCGGCAAGGCGCCGCGGTTCCAGCATCACGATACGTCCGCCACCGATCCAGCTCTCGCCGAGCAGCGCTGGCGGCACGCGCGTCGTCTTGCCGGCGCCCGGCGGGGCAACGAGCAGGGCCGCGCGATGCTCGCCGAGTGCCGCGCGCAGGGCGGGGAGCGCCGCTTCGACGGGCAGTTCCATCAATCCTCGAAGGCTGCGCGCGCTTCCGGCAGCGCCCAGATGCGCGCGACCGCCGCCGCGCCTGCTGCCGCGATCGCCGCCTCGTTGCCCTTCGTGTAGCGCCCTTCGGCGACGAGGTGTGCGCCGTCCACGAACACCTCGGCGATGTCGGCGCGGTTGGCGAGCGCGATCAGGCCGCGGCGGGGATCCGCGAGCGGCTGGAGCTGCGGGTGGGTGAGATCGACGACGGTGAGGTCGGCGGCCGCGCCCGGCACGATCGTTCCGAGATCGGGACGTCCGACGACGGCGGCGGCGGTGGCCGTCACGGCGTCGAGCAGTTCGGGCGCGGTTGCGACATCGGGTCGCCCGAGCGCGATCTTGGAGATGGTCGAGGCTGCATGCAGCTCGCCCAGCATGTCGGCGTTGTAGCCGTCGGTGGCGACGACGGTGCGCACGCCGTGAGCGGCAAACCGGGCGAAAGCAGCGACCGTGCCGGCGCGGGCGAAGACGCGCGGACAATTCAGCACCGTGGCGCCGCGTGCCGCCATCAGGCGCAGATCGGCATCCGTCGAATCGATGCAGTGCGCAGCGAGCAGATCCGGCGCCAGCAGGCCGAGCCAGTCGAGATATTCGGCGGGTGTGCGCCCGGCATGGCGTGCTGCGATGGTGGCCACCTCGTCCCGGCTCTGCGCCATGTGGATGGTGATCGGGGCGCCGCGCAGGCGCGCCTCGGCCGCTGCCGTGCGCAGCAGATCAGGGCCGCAGGTGTCGGTCGCGTGCGGCGCCATGGCGAGGTGGATGCGGCCTTGTGCCGCGCCCTCCCAGCGCGCATGCAGCGCCCTCCAGGCGGCGAGGTCGGCCATGCCGTCATCGCCAGCGTAGCGCATCGTGCCGTCGGCCTGCAGCACAGCGTCGGCGGTGGAAAAGACATAGGGCGCACCCCAGAAGCGGATGCCCATCTCGGCCGCCGCCTCGAACATCTCCGGGATGCCGTTGCGGAAAGCGTCCATCACACTGGTGACTCCTCCACGCAGAAGCTGGAGGACACCGAGTCGGGCGATCGCAAGACGTTCTTCAGGCGTAAGGATTTCGATGCCCCGGCGCGACAGCGGCAGCAGCACCGTATAGACGATGCTGCGGTGGCGTTTGCGCGCATTACCATCCTCCGTGAGCGAGCGGGCGATCGCTTCGCTGTAGGTGTGGTTGTGCAGGTTCATCAGCCCCGGCAGGACGAAGCGCCCCGGCCGGTCCAGAACGGTCGCGGCGGAAGGGCGCGCGGTGGAGACCGCGGCGATGCGTTGGCCCTCGATCAGCACCCAGCGGTCGCGCAGCACCGTCTGCCGGCCGTCTTCACGGGCGAGCAGGTAGCTCGCGAAGATCGCCGTGCTCATGCGAGCAGCACCGCGGCGAGGGCGGCCGCCGTTGCCTGCTGCACCGGCTCGACGACGGGCACGCCGAGCTCCGCGGCGAGCGTGGCGCGGTGCACGGCCATGCCGGCACATCCGAGCACCAGCACGTCGGCACCGTCGCGCTCGAGCAAGGCGCGCCCGCTCTCGGCGAGGCGGTTGCGCACGCCGTCGCCCGTGGTCTCGGCGGCGGTTGCTTCGACGGCGCGGCTGCCGGCGTGGCGCGTGGCGAGACCCATCGCGCGGACCAGGCGCTGCTGGCGGCGGAT
Organism: Pseudomonadota bacterium; assembly: GCA_021784255.1. Lineage (GTDB taxonomy): Bacteria > Pseudomonadota > Alphaproteobacteria > Acetobacterales > Acetobacteraceae > JAJXXT01. The sequence continues at coordinate 9,322 of JAJXSZ010000063.1, forward strand.
CGATGCGGCGGAGAGCGCGATGATGCCGAAGCGCTCGCCGAGCGTGAGGGCGCGCAGCAGGCCCCATTCGGCGATGCCCATCACCGGACGGCCGCCGGCCGCTTCGCGCACCGCAGGCAGACCGGGGTCGGAGAAGCAGGCGAGCACGAAGGCATCGGCGGTTTCATGTTGAACCAGGCGCACCAGCGGCATCACCACGCTGTCGGCGTCGCGCTGCGTGGTGATGCTGGGTGGTCCTTCCGCCAGCGTGCGCGTTTCGATCGCCGGTCCGCCGGGCAGGCGCAGCGCGACGATGGCGGCGTCGATCGCCGCGGTCACCGCCTCCGAGCTGTTGGGGTTGATGACCAGGATGCGGGGCATCAGGCGGTCTCGTGGCGGAGGAAATGGTCGGCGATCTCGGAGCCGGTCGCGATCCAGAGATCCTTGTGGTCGCGCGCGTAGGTCAGGAACTCGCGCAGCAGACGCAGCCGCATGGGCCGGCCGCTGCATTGCGGATGCAGAACGGTCGTCGCCAGGGCGCCCCAATCGCGCGTCTCGTCCAGCTCGTCGCGCCAGAGCGAGAGCACGTGCTCGCGCGGGAAAATCGGCCGCGGGCTGAAACGGGCGGAAAGCCCGTGCATCCAGTCATCGTAGGAGGGGGTGACCGGCAACTCGATCGGGCCGCGGCTGCCGTCCGAGAGCAGGTGGCGATAGGGACGCACATCGTCGCGAAAGGAGGACGTGTAGACGATGCCGCGTGCGACGAGAGCCGTCTGCAACGCCGCGGTGAACTCGCCATACGGCGCGCGATAGCCGCGCGGCACAATGCCCAGCCGGCGCTTGATCGCCTCGAAGCCGCGATCGAGCTCCTCCTCCAGGTGCGCAACGCCGGGGTCGGGCAGAAGGTGATGATAGCCGTGATGCCCGATCTCGTGTCCGTCGCGCAGGATTGCCTCGGCCATTGCCGGATGTGCGTCGACCGCCCAGCCGGTGGTGAAGAACGTCGCCTTGAGACCCAGCTGGCGGAACAGTTCCAGCAGCTTCGGCGTGCCGACACGCGCCTCGAACCCACCATAGCTCATCGTCACCAGGCGCTCGGCATGGGCCGGGTCCTTGCTCGTCCAGGCCGCCTCGGCATCGACGTCAACGGCGAGGAACAAGGCCGAGGTGAAGGGCTCGGGCCAGGGATAGGCTGGCGCCGGGGGGGCGAGGTTCGCGGGGCGGAGCGGAACGCGGTGGGTTTCGGTCATGGTCGAGCCTTTCGCGCGGTAGGCGCTTGCGGGGAGCGGGTCAATTCGCGAGGCCGTCCGGTTCCACCAGGTGGATGCGGCGGATATCGGCGCGGGTCGTGCCGTCGGTGGCCTCCACGATCGTGTCGGCATAGGCCATGCCGAACAGGATCTCGTTTGCGGCATAAGTCTTCACCTCGAAGAAATCGCGCGCCAGCGCATGCTCGCGCGCCTGCACCGTGACGGTGAGGCGGGCATCCTGGGCGAGCAGGTCCTCGCGCGTGATCGCGTGCAGTGGCGAGTGCTCGTCGATCACGTGCATCAGCGTCCAGGTGAGCACGAAAAGCGGTGTGCGCGCGCGCACCAGCCGAAGCTCGTGTGGGAAGCGAAACGTCCGCCCCTCGCGGGTGCGGGTGAGCTGCACGAGATAGGCGTGAGCTTCGGCGCCGACGACGAGGCCGGTGCGCGCGTAGGCCAGGCGGATCATCAGCGTCGCCTTGCCGTCGTGCTCGGTGACGACGGCGTTGTCGGCGAACAGGACGTTGGGCTTGGGGCGGGAGAAGCGGACGAAGATCAGTCCCGTCATGACGGCGGTAAAGGCCAGACCGACCATGATCTCGGCCGCAGAGACGAGATGGCCCCAGGTCGTCGCCGGTGCGAACACGCCATAGCCGACCGTGGCCAGCGTCTCGATCGAGAAGAAGAAGGCGTCACCGAAAGCGCCCGGCCGTGCATGGGCGATGGCGCCGGGCTCGGCGAGGTAGAGCAGCGCGAAGACGACGTTCAGCAGCATCTCGATCGCGAACATGCCAGCGAAGAACACCGGCCAGGAGACGGTGACGGCGAGCCGGTAGGGATCGGTGAGGTCGAAATGGACGGCGCCGACTTTGATCAGTTCCTGCCTGCCGACGCGGATCCGGTAGGGGTCCGGCATGGCGGACCGGGCCGGGCGACGACGCGGATTGGAAGCCATCCTGTTCTCCGTGGGAACGCGGCTGTGCGGCGTGGCGCATGTCGAGCGATCGCCGGCGGCACCGCACGACGATCAGGCGGAGCGGAAATCGCGCGCCGGGCCGACGGGGACGATGCCGTTCGGGTTCAGGTGGCGATGGCTCTCGTAATAGTGCCGCCTGATGTGGTCGAAATCGCAGGTGGCGGCGATTCCCGGCGTCTCGTAGAGCCGGCGCGCGAAGGCGGCGAGGCGCGGATAGTCGATCAGCCGGCGCAGGTTGCACTTGAAATGCCCGTGATAGACAGCGTCGAAGCGAACCAGGGTGGTGAACAGGCGGATATCCGCTTCGGTGAGCTGGTTGCCCACC
>JAJXSZ010000064.1 GCA_021784255.1 Pseudomonadota bacterium
TCGGTCTCCGGCTCGCCGGTCACGACGTCGAAGCCCTGGAGGGCAAGGAAAATGGCGAAGTTGCCGGCCCCGGTGCCGACATCGAGCACCTGCGCGCCGCGGGGAAGGTTCAGGTTGCCGAGCGCCAGCAGGCCGTCGGCGGCGATAGCCTCGAACTGCGGCCCGAGGTGTCTGGCGGCTTCGTTTGCATCCATCGTGCGATCCCTCACCCGGAAAGTCCTCGTATCCGTGCCGGCGCGCCGCAGCCGGCGCGCGGCAACTAGAGCGGGCGGTTGGCGCGCGCGACCACCGCCTCGAACAGCACCTGGCAGCCGGCCCGTGCCTCCTCGGGCAGGATGCTCTCCGCCTCGTTGTGCGACAGCCCGTCCTTGCAGGGGGTGAAGATCATCGCGGTCGGCACGCGCCGCGCGACATAGACCGCGTCATGGCCGGCCCCCGAGACGATGCGGCGCGACGACAGCCCCAGCCGGTCGGCCGCTTCCTGCACCAGCGCGACGCAGGCGGGGTCGAAGGGCTGTGCCGGGATGCGGAATTTTTCCCTCAGCTCCAGCCGGCAGCCGGAGGTCTGGACCAGTGCTTCGGCCTCCAGCGGGAAGATGTCGGCGATGCGCCCGATCTCCGCCTCGTCGGGGTGGCGGAACTCGGCGGTGAAGCGCACCTCGCCCGGCACCACGTTGGTGGAGTTCGGAATCACCTGCAGGAAGCCCACGGTGCCGCGCCCGTCCTCGCCGCGCGCGCGCATCGTCCGGTCCACCAGGCGGATCACCTCGGCCATCGCCACGAGCGCATCGCGCCGGGTCGAGGGCGGCGTCGTGCCGGCATGGGAGTCGCGGCCATGCACCGCGCCCTCGTACCACACCTGCGCCTGCGCGCCGGTGACGACGCCGATCTCCTTGCGCTCGCGTTCCAGGATCGGCCCCTGCTCGATATGCAGCTCGAAATACGCGTCGGCGGGAAACACCCGCGCCGGTTCGGTCCCCGCCGCACCGATCGAGCGCAGCGCGTCGCCGACCGAAACCCCATCGACGTCGCAGAGCGCCTTGACCGCGCCTTCCTCGTAAACCCCGCTCCATACGCCCGAGCCCACGAGCGAGTGGGCGAAGCGGCTGCCTTCCTCGTCGGTCCAGTTCACCAGTTCCAGCGGCGCCTCGGTGACTAGGTTGAGATCGGCGAGCGTGCGCATCACCTCGAGTCCGCCGAGCACGCCAAGCGCGCCATCGAATTTGCCGCCGGAGGGCTGGCTATCGAGATGGCTGCCGAACATCACCGGCGGGCGCCCGGGGTCGCGCCCGGCGCGGCGGGCAAACATGTTGCCCATCGCATCGACGCGCACCCCGAGCCCCAGGGCCTCGCACCATTGCCGGAAGCGCGCACGCCCCTCGCGGTCCACCTCGGAAAGCGCGAGCCGCCGCACGCCGCCCTTCGGCGTGGCGCCGATCTCGGCCATGTTCATCAGGCTGTCCCAGAGTCGCTTGCCGTCGATCGGCCGGTTGGTCTGCATCGTCCGTCCTCTTGTCCGAGACATGGCTTCCTGCAACGCTGGCGCATGCTTCGCAATGCCCTCTCCGGAATCGACCGCGACGCGCTGACCGAGGCGCGACTGGATCTCGCCGCCTGCCTGCGCCAGGCCGCGCGGCTCGGCATGCATGAAGGCATCTGCAATCACTTCTCGGCGATGGTGCCGGGCAGCGACCGGCTGTTCCTGGTCAACCCGCTCGGCTACGGGTTTCACGAAGCGACGGCATCGCGGCTGCTGGTCTGCGACCTCGACGGCAACGTGCTCGAGGGCGAGGGGCAGGTGGAAGCGACGGCGTTCTACATCCATGCCCGTCTGCACCGCCGCCACACCCATGCCCGGGTCGCCTTCCACACCCATATGCCCAGCGCGACGGCGCTCGCCATGCTGGAGGGTCCGCCGCTGTCCTTCGCGCTCCAGAGCGCGCTCAAATTCCACGGCCGCATCGTCGTCGACGAGCATTACAACGGGCTGGCGCTCGACACCGCCGAGGGTGACCGCATCGCCGTTTCCATGGGCGACAAGCCCATCGTTTTCCTCAGGAACCATGGCGTGATGGTGACGGCGGCGTCGATCGCCGAGGCCTGGGACGATCTCTACTATCTCGAACGCGCCTGCGAAGCGGAGTTGCTGGCGCTCTCCACCGGCCGCCGGCTGAAGCCGGTGCCACCCGGCGTGGCCGCGCATACCGCCCAGCAGATGCGCGCCGACGCGGCCGAGGCGGCCAGGCTGCACCTCGCGAGCATCCGACGCACGCTCGATCGCGAGGCGCCGGAATACCGGCACTAGGTCGATGCGCGCCGCGATCCTGCTCTCGGCCCTCCTGGTTGGCGGTTGCACGCTGATCGACCAGCGCAGCTTCGAGACGCCTGGCAGCACGCCGGCGCCCGCTTCGCTGGCCGTGCCCGCCGCATCGCGCCCGCTGGCGATTTCCGATGCGGCCGCGGGCTGGCCCGCGCGCCTGGCCGCAACCGCGCGCGATGCCGCCATCCGCGATCCGGCGCTGCGCTTCGACCTCCTCGCCCCCGTGCCGCTCGGCGGCACCGCGGCCGGGCGCGGCGCGGCGCGGGCGCGCGGGGAAGTTCTGCTCCAGCAGGCGGCGACCGCGCTCGAGGCGGCCGGCATCGATGCCGCGCGCATCCGCCTCGGGCTGCGCGGCGATCCGGGAACGCCGGGGCCTCTGGTCGAGCTCTACGCGCGCTGAGCGGCACCCCGGCCGGCTTTGACCGCCATCCGGCCGTTCGTTACGCTCCCTGGCATGCGCCGCGCCGATGACACGCCTCTCCGCGCGCTGGTCTTCGACGTGTTCGGCACGGTCGTGGACTGGCGTTCGGGCCTTATCGGGTACTTCGCCGAGTGGGGGGCGCGCGCGGGCCGCAGCGCCGACTGGGCTGGCATCGCGGACGCCTGGCGGGGCGCCTATGTCCCATCGATGGATCGCGTCCGGCGCGGCGAGGTCGCCTGGACCATCCTCGACGACCTGCACCGTGCAAGCCTCGACACGTTGCTTCCCGTCTTCGGCCTCGGCGACGTCGACGATGCGGCACGGCTTGAATTCGTGCGGTTCTGGCACCGCCTGCAACCCTGGCCTGAGGTGGTGCCGGCCATGCGGCGCCTGCGCAACAAGTATGTCCTCGGAACATTATCCAACGGCAACGTCGGCCTGCTCACGCGGCTTGCGAAGGCGGCGTCCTTGCCCTTCGACGTGATCATCGGCGCGGACCTGTTCGGCCACTACAAGCCGGACCCCGAGACCTATCGCGGGGCCTGCCGTCTGCTCAACCTCGGGCCCGGCGAGGTGATGCTGGTCGCCGCCCATAACGGCGATCTCGCGGCGGCCCGCGCCGAAGGCCTGGCCACCGGCTTCGTGCCCCGGCGCGTGGAATACGGCCCGCACCCGTCGAAGGATCCCGCCGCAACGGCGGCCTGGGACGTGATCGCCGCCGACTTCACCGATCTCGCGGACCGGCTCGGTGCCTGAGGCTTTCGCCCGCCTGGATTTCGGCATCAACCACATCCTCGCCTATGGCCAGTCGCTCGCGACCGGCTGGGAGGGGACGCCGGTGCTGAGCCGCGAGCCGCGGCACGACACGCTGATGCTCGGGCGCTCGGTGCGCGCCGGCGGGCCGGAGTGGTCGCCCGCCTGGGAGCCGCTCGGCGGCCCGGTGCTGCGCCAGCTCGTCGCCACCGCACAACTGCCGGACGGCACGCTGCTCGATGCCGCGGCGCTGGCGGCTCTGCCGGCCGGAGCGGTGGTGCTCGGCGAGACGGTTCTGGAGGAAGCGCTCGGCTACCTGCGCGGGCGGATGCTGGCCGCCGATCCCGCGGCACGAGGCCGCCTGCTGCTCGCCTCTGCCTGCGGTGTCGGCGGGCGCGGGCTCGAACAGCTCGCGCGCGGCGCCAGCCCGGAACTGTTTGCCCGGTTGCGCGGCTGCGCCGCCGTGGCGCGGGCGGTGGCCCATGCCTGGGGCAAGACCTATGGCATTCCCGCCGTCCTGCTGCTGCAGGGCGAGCATAATTCCTGGGGCATCGACGGCGCCGCGAGCGACCGCGCGAGCTACGGCGCGCTGCTCGCGCGGCTCCACCGCGACATCGGCGCCGAGCTGGCCGCCGGCATCGCCGACCAGGCGGCGCCGCCTGCGCTCGTCACCTACCAGACCGGCGGCGCCTATGCCTCCGACGACATGGCGGTGCCGCAGGCGCAGCTCGACGTCGCGCTCGACACCCCCGGCGTGTTCATGGCCGCCCCGGTCTATCCCCTGCCGGACCGGCCGACCGGGCATCTGCGCGCCGACGGGTATCGCTGGCTTGGCGCGCAGTTCGGCAAAGTGCTGGCCTCCCTGTTCGTGGACCGCGAGCCCTGGCGGCCGCTCTACCCGCTGCGTGCGGTACGCGACACCGGCCATGTGCTTGTCTCCTTTCATGTGCCGGTGCCGCCGCTCGCCTTCGGTTGCCCATTCTTCGGCACGCGCCGCGAGGCGGTGCCCGACCAGGGTTTCACGGTAACCGACGCAGCCGGGACAGTGCCGATCGAGGCGGTCGGGCTGGTCGGCGCCGACCGGCTGTCGCTGCGCCTCGCCCGCCCGCCGGCCGGCCCCACCCGGCTGCGCTATGCCGACCGCGCCCATCGCGGCCGCGGCGGGCTGCATGACAGCGATGCACGCCTGGCGGAGGTGGGATTCGCGGGCGCCGATCTCGATCCGGCGGAGGCCGACTTGTTCGGCACCGCGTATCCGCTGGCGAACTGGTGCGTCGGCTTCGACCTTGCGGTGAGTGTCTAGGCCCGCGGCGGGCTTCGCCTTGCCTTCCCGGCGCCGAGGGTCTAGAGGGCCGGCCGCGCCCGGCACCCCTGGAGGCCGGGTATCTCATCAAAGGAGCGGACCATGGCCATTATCACGACCATCGAGGCCGCGGCGCGCGAGCGTGCAGGTAAGGGGGCAGCACGCGCGACCCGCAGGCAGGGACAGATTCCGGGCGTCATCTATGGCGCCAAGGCGACGCCGGCGCTGATCGCGCTCGATCCGCGCAACGTCATGCGCGAGGTGACGCGGGGCGGCTGGCGCTCGCGCCTCTTCGAGGTGAAGGTGGACGGCCAGACCACCCGCGCGCTGATGCGCGACGTCCAGTTCCACCCGGTGACGGATGCGCCGGAGCACGTGGATTTCCAGCGCCTCGCCCCCGGCGAGCAGGTTCGCGTCGCGATCGGGGTGCATTTCAAGGGCGAGGGCATTTCCCCCGGCATCAAGCGCGGTGGCGTGCTCAACATCGTGCGCCACGCGGTCGACTGCTATGTCGATCCCGAGAATGTGCCGGAGTTCTTCGAGGCTGACCTCGGCGCGCTCGACATCAACGATGCGGTGCGCTTTTCCAGCCTCACGGGTACCGCGGGGGTGCGCCCGACCATTACCGACCGCGATTTCGTGATCGCGACCGTCGCCCCGCCGACCAAGATCGTGGAGCCGACCGCCGAACAGGCGGCGGCTGCCGCCGCCGGGGCGGCCGCTCCTGCCGCCGGGGCCGCGGTGCCTGCCGCCGGCGGAGCCAAGCCCGCCGCGCCGGCTGCCGCCGCGAAGGCCCCCGCCGGCAAGAAGTAACGCCGGCCGGCGAGCCGTCCTGGGAACCGCGCCGTGAAACTCTGGGTCGGCCTCGGCAACCCGGAGCCCGCGATGCTGCGCCACCGGCATAATGTCGGCTTCATGGCGGTGGACACGATTGCCGCCGAGCACGGCTTCGCACCGTGGCGGCGGCAGTTTCGCGGCCTCGCCGCGGAGGGGCGGATCGGGATGCAGCGGATCCTGCTGCTCAAGCCGCTCACCTACATGAACGACAGCGGCGAGTGCGTGCAGGCCGCCGCCGCCTTCCACAAGCTCGCTGTGGAGGCGATCACCGTCTTCCACGATGAGCTCGACCTGGCCCCCGGCAAGGTGCGGGTGAAGAGGGGGGGCGGAGCGGCCGGACATAACGGGCTGCGCAGCATCGACCGGATGCTGGGCACGCCGGAGTACTGGCGCGTGCGGCTGGGCATCGGCCATCCCGGGGACAAGGCGCGGGTGCATGGCTGGGTGCTCGGCAACTTCGCCAGGGACGATGAGGACTGGCTCGCCACGATGCTGGGCGCCGTCGCCGAGGCGGCGCCGATGCTGGCCCGCGGCGAGAACGAGGCATTCATGAGCAGGCTCGCGCTGCGCATGCAGGAGAACGGGTGATGGGTTTCAACTGCGGCATCGTCGGCCTGCCGAATGTCGGCAAATCGACGCTGTTCAACGCGCTGACCGCGACCGCGGCGGCCCAGGCGGCGAACTACCCCTTCTGCACCATCGAGCCGAATGTGGGGCGGGTCGCCGTCGCCGACCCGCGGCTGCCGGTGCTCGCGGCGATCGGCAAATCAGCGAAGATCGTGCCCACGAGCCTGGAGTTCGTCGACATCGCGGGCCTGGTGCGCGGTGCCTCGCGCGGCGAGGGCCTGGGCAACCAGTTCCTCGCCAATATCCGCGAGGTCGATGCCATCGTGCACGTGCTGCGCTGCTTCGAGGATACCGACGTGGTGCATGTCGAGGGCGGCATCGATCCGCTGCGCGACGCCGAGACGGTCGAGACGGAGCTGATGCTTGCCGACCTCGAAAGCCTGGAAAAACGCGAGCCGGCGCTGGTCAAGCGCGTGCGCGGCGGCGACAAGGCGGCGGTCGCGGAGCTGGCGCTGATCGAGCCGATCCTCGCTGCCCTGCGCGCGGGCAGGCCGGCGCGCACGGCGATCCCGAGGGGCGAGGAGCCGGCGGCCCAGCGCCTGCAGCTGCTGACCACCAAGCCGGTGCTCTACGCGAGCAATGTCGAGGAGGCGGCGGCCGCGACCGGCAATGCGCTCTCGGCCAGGGTGGCGGCGAAGGCGGCGGCGGAAGGGGCGGCGCATGTCGTCGTCTCCGCGGCGATCGAGGCGGAAGTCGCACAGCTGGCGGAGAGTGAGCGCGGCGAGTTTCTGGCCGGCCTCGGTCTGCACGAATCCGGGCTCGATCGGGTGGTGCGCGCCGGCTACGCGTTGTTGGGCCTGATCACCTATTTCACCTGCGGACCGAAAGAGACGCGCGCCTGGACCATCGCGCAGGGCACCAAGGCGCCCCAGGCCGCGGGCGTGATCCACGGCGACTTCGAGCGCGGCTTCATCGCCTGCGAAACCATCGCCTACGACGACTACGTGGCACTGAAGGGCGAGGCCGGCGCGCGCGAGGCTGGCCGGCTGCGCATCGAGGGCCGCGACTACACCGTGCAGGACGGCGATGTGCTGCTGTTCCGCTTCAACGTCTAGCGCCACATCCGACCAGATCGAATCATCGGGTCGGAGCTCTTGCTTTAGGCGGCGGGCTGCAGCGCCACCGTCGCCGCCAGGCTCTCGCGGATGAAGCCGACCAGCGGGTCGACCAGCGCCGAGCGCCCTTCCGCGTCGCCGAAGATCGCCATTTCCGCGACCCCGAGCGGCGGCAGCCCCGCCACCTCGGCCAGCCCGGCCGTCAGCGTGCTGCGCCCGAGCACCGTGACGGCAAGCCCTGCCTCCGCGGCCGCGATCACGCCGAGCAGGCTCGCCGAGACATAGACGATCTCATGCGGGATGTTGGCGCGCGACAGCGTTGCCAGCGCCCGGTCGCGGAACATGCAGCCCGGCGGCAGCATCGCCAGCGGCAGCGGCGCGTTGCGCCCGGCCTCGGGCAGGAAGCGCGCGGGGTCGGCGTCGGCCGCCCCGACCCAGGCCAGGCTCTCGGTCCAGATCCGCGTGCCCGCCGTCTCGCCCTCGCGCCGCTTGCCGATGACGAGGTCGAGCCTGCCGCGCTCGCACGCAGCGCGCAGCTCGTGGCTGCGTCCCACCTCCACCTCGAGGTGCACGTCGGGATAGGTGCGCGCGAAACGCGCCAGGATCGGTGCCAGGTGCTGGGGCACGAAATGATCCGCGACGCCGAGCCGCAGCCGCCCCTGCACCGGCGGGGCGATCATCCGCCGCACCGCCTCGTCGTTGAGCGAGAGCAGCCGGCGCGCGTAGACGAGGAGCATCTCGCCCTCCGGCGTCAGCGCCAGCCGCCGGCTGGTGCGCGTGAAGACGCGCCGCGTCAGCACGTCCTCGAGCCGCTTGATCTTGAGGCTGACCGCCGACTGCGTAAGCCCGAGCACATTGCCCGCCGCGGTGAACCCGCCCTGCTCGGCCACCGTCGCGAAGCAGCGCAGCAGGTCGATGTCGAGGTCGGGGTAGCGCATCGGGCGCGCGCTCAGATGCTGTTCGGATCGCCGTCGAACCCGCCCTGGTCGATCCCGCCCTGGTCTGGTCCCGTGTCGGCCCCCGCGTCGGCGCCGGGATTGGTATCCGGCGCGCCGGAGCCGTCGGTCCAGCCGCCACCCGCGCCCTGGTCGAAATCCTTGGGCGCGCCACCCTGGTCATAGGGGTCGGCGCCCGCGCCCCAGGGGCTGCTGCCGGCGCCCAGGCCACCGCCCAGGCCACCGCCACTCAGGCCACCGCCGGCGAATCCGCCGCCCAACCCTCCGTGCCCGCCGAACAGGCCCATCAGCGCGTCGGCGGCGAAGATCCCGCCGGCAACGCCAGCGGCCGTGCGCAGCGCGGAGCCGAGAAAGCCGGACCCCTGCTGCTGGAACATGCCGGGCTGTGGGCTGGGAGGCTGCGCCGTCGCATAGGCCGGCGGCTGCGGATAGCCGCGCTGCGCCGCCGCGCCCCAGGGCGAGGGCGCCACCGGCGCCGGTGGCTGCATTTGGGCCTGGGCCTGCGTGAGCTGTGCCTGCAACTGGCGGATCGTGTTCTGCGCCTCGGCCAGGGCGTGTTCCTGCACGAAGGCGTATTGCGTCACCCGGTAACGCGCCTGAGGGAAGCGCTGGAACAGGTCGGCGAGCAGCGCGTCCGCGGCGCCGTCGATCGGCGGCAGCCCGGTCGTCGCCGGCACCGAACCGGCGAAGCCGCTGCCTGCCGCCGGCCCGCCGACGCGCTGGATGAACTGGGTGATGAGGTCGCGTTCCTCGTTGGTCATGCCGAAAGCTCCCTGGCGTGCCGCCAATTTGGCCTGTCGCCCTGCCGGCTTCAAGCGAGCCGGATCAGCCCTGACGCCGCAGCCCCAGCCGGCGCGTTTCGATCAGCGGGCAACGATCCATTACCACCGTGATCCCCGCCGCCCGTGCCCGCGCCGCCGCTGCCTCGTGCACGACGCCGAGCTGCATCCAGACCACGCGCGCGCCGAGCCGGATCGCCTCGTCCACGACCGGCGGCACATGCGCGGCGTTGCGGAACACGTCCACCATCTCGAGCGGCGCGGCCTCCGCGAGGCTGCCGACCACGATCCGTCCCAGCAACGTCTGCCCTGCGAGCCCCGGGTTGACCGGCGTCACGTCGTAGCCGCGCTGCTGCAGCCAGGCCTGGATTTCGTGGGCCGGCCGGTCCGGATTGGCGGAGGCGCCAACCAGCGCCACCCGCTGCGTCCGGGTGAGGATTGCCGCGATCGCCGCGTCGTCCAGCCCGTCCGGTGCCATCCCGCTTCCCCCTGGTCCTGCACCGGGGGGCTTGCTCCGCGTGTTGCACCGCGTCAAGAACGCCATACCTCAGGGAATCAGCGCTGAACCCATGGCCGGCCCCTCGTTCCAGGATCTCATTCTGCGGCTGCACGGTTTCTGGTCGCGACAGGGTTGCCTCATCCTGCAGCCCTACGACGTGGAGATGGGCGCGGGCACGTTCCACCCGGCGACGACGCTGCGTGCGCTCGGTCCGCGCCCCTGGGCCGCCGCCTACGTCCAGCCCAGCCGCCGCCCCTCGGATGGCCGCTACGGCGAGAATCCCAATCGCCTGCAGCACTATTACCAATACCAGGTGATCATGAAGCCCTCGCCGGAGGCGGCGCAGGACATGCTGCTCGCCAGCTACCGCGAGCTCGGTCTCGACCCCCGCCGGCACGATTTCCGCTTCGTCGAGGACGACTGGGAGAGCCCCACGCTCGGCGCCTGGGGCCTGGGCTGGGAAGTCTGGTGCGACGGCATGGAGGTCGGCCAGTTCACCTATTTCCAGCAGGTCGGCGGCATCCCGGTCGTTACCCCGAGCTTCGAGATGACCTACGGGCTGGAGCGGCTGGCGATGTATGTTCAGGACGTGGAGAGGGTCTACGACCTCGACTTCAATGACCGCGGCGTCACCTACGGCGACGTGTTCCTGCGCGCCGAGCGGGAATATTCCGCGCACAATTTCGACTATGCGGACACCACGATGCTGGCGCGGCATTTCCAGGACGCGGAGGCGGAGTGTGCTGCGCTGCTGCGCGCCGGGCTGGCGCTGCCCGCCTATGACCAGTGCATCAAGGCGAGCCATCTGTTCAACCTGCTGGACGCTCGCGGCGTCATATCGGTGTCGGAACGTGCCGCCTATATCGGGCGCGTGCGCGCGCTCGCCAGGTCCTGCTGCGAAACCTGGGTCGCCGGCGAGGCAGCCGCCTGATGCCGGAGCTGTTCATCGAGCTGTTCGGCGAGGAGATCCCCGCGCGCATGCAGGCCGGGGGGGCGGCGGATCTTGCGCGCCTGCTCGCCGCGTCGCTCGCCGGGCTGCAACCCACCAGCGTCCGCACCTGGTACGGGCCGCGGCGTATCGCGCTGGCCGCCACCATCGCCGCGGAAGTTCCCGCCGCGACGCAGTCGGAACGCGGTCCGCGGGCCTCGGCGCCGCCTCAGGCCGTGGAAGGGTTTCTGCGCAAGCACGGGGCGGGGCGCGAGGCGTTACGGGAGGAAAACGGTTTCCTGGTGCTCGAGCGCCGCCTGCCCGCGCGCCCGGCCGCGGCCGTTGTCGCCGCCATCGCGCCGGACCTGCTGCGCCGCTTCCCCTGGCCGAAATCGATGCGCTGGGGCGGCAGCAGCGCCTTCGTCTGGGTGCGTCCGCTGCGCCGCATCACCTGCCTGCTCGACGGCGCGGTCGTGGCCTTCGACCTGCGCCAGGGCGAGGATGACGGCCACGGCCTCGCCGCCAGCAACCTTTCGGAAGGGCACCGGTTCCTGGCACCCGGAACCTTCGCTGTCGCGGACGCAAGTCAGTGGGTGGAGGAGCTGCGCCGGCGCTTCGTCATCGCCGATGCCGGCGAGCGCAAGCGGCTCATCAAGGACGGTGTGACAGGACTGGCGGCCGCCGAGAGCCTCGCGGTGGTGGACGATCCAGGCCTGCTCGACGAGGTCGCCGGGCTCGTCGAATGGCCGGTGGCGATGCTGGGGCGCATCGATCCCGCATACATGGACCTGCCGCCCGAGGTGATGCAGGTCTCGATGCGCGTGAACCAGCGCTACTTCGCGCTGCGCCGCGCCGACGCGACGGCGGCGGACCGTTTCGCCTTCGTCGCGAACGTGACGCCCGACGACGGCGGCAAGGCGATCGTTGCCGGCAACGAGCGCGTGCTGCGCGCGCGCTTCGCCGACGCCCGCCATTTCTGGGATCTGGACCGTCGTACAAGGCTTGAGGATCGGCTCGCGGCACTGGACGGGGTAACGTTCCACGCACGGCTCGGCAGCCAGGGCGCGCGGGCGAGGCGGATCGCCAGTCTCGCCGGCAGCATCGCCGCGGCACTCGGGGCGGACGCCAATCTTGCCCGCCGCGCCGGCATTCTCTGCAAGGCCGACCTTGCC
>JAJXSZ010000065.1 GCA_021784255.1 Pseudomonadota bacterium
GCAGTTCCTGTTCGCGGTGGGCATGGCGCTCGCGGTGCAGCACCGCCAGCGCGGCTTCTCGCTGCCGCGGTGGTGGTCGCTGCGCGCCGTGGCCGGCGCTTTCCTGCTCTACGCGCTGCTGGCCTCCGCACCGTGGCGCGAATGGGGCTGGTCGGACTGGCAGCCGTTCGTCGTCGACGCGCCGGACAAGAGCACGCTCGATCCGCGGCGCATCCTTGATGTCGTGGCGATGATCTTCCTCGCGCTGTCGTCCGAGCGGTTTCGCGCGGTCCAGGACCATTGGCTGCTGCGTCCGTTCGCTCTGTGCGGGCGGCATTCGCTGGAGGTCTTCTCGGCCGGCACGCTGCTCTCGCTGTTCGGGCGCCTGGCCTTCACCACGTTCGGCCCTGGTCTGGTGGCGCAAGTTTTCGTCAACGGGTTCGGTTTCGCGGTGATGATCGTGCTCGCCGCATGGCTGGACCGGCGCGCGCGCGAGAAACTCTCGCAACGCATGGCCGTGTGATCCGCGAGCCCGCCGGGTGGGGCGCGCTTTGCCGGTGCCCGCGATCATGTTAAGAACCGTTCATGGTCATGCTTCGTAAGGTGCGCCGGGGCGCCGGCGCGGCGATAGGCGCGTTGCTGCTCGCCATCGCCATTCCCGCGGCCCGAGCCGATGCGCCGGCGCTGCGCCACTGCGCCGCGCGCCTGGCGCGGGGCAGGCAGCTACTGATCGTCGCCTTCGGCTCATCCTCGACCGAAGGCATCGGCGCGAGCGATCCCGGCCACGCCTATCCGCAGCGCCTGGGGCGGCTGCTCGCGGCGCGCCTGCCGGTGCGCGTGGTGGTGCGCAACGAGGGCATCGGCGGGCAGGACGCGGATGACATGCTGCCGCGCCTGCTGCGCCAGGTGATCCCGCAGCACCCGGCGCTGGTGATCTGGCAGACCGGCAGCAACGATCCGCTGCGTCACGTGCCGGTGCGCCGCTTCATTGCCGAGACGCGGGCGGGGCTGGTGGCGCTGCGCCGGGCCGGCATCGACACCATGCTGATGGAGCCGCAGGTCTCGCGTGTGCTGCACCAGGCCGGCGGCTCGCTGGCGTATCGCGACGCGCTGCGGGCCCTGGGGCGGGAATTCGGCGTGCCCGTCATTCCGCGTTACGAGCTGATGCGACGCTGGCTCGCGGCGGGAACGATTCCGGCGGCGTCGTTGCTGGCGCCGGACGGCCTGCACATGGCCGATGGCGGCTACGCGGCCCTGGCCCGGGAGGTCGCGCGCGAGATCACCCAGGATATCGGCGCAGGCAGCGGTCGCGGCGGCGCGGTCGCGGTGCTCGCCGAAGGCTCGGCGCGCCATCCCCAGCAGCGATCGAAATAGGTGGCGATCGCCGCCCCGGCGGCGCATGTTCTTGGCGTGTCGTACCCATCGGTGCACCGACGCCGGCTGTTGCTCACGCCCGAGCTGATGCTGCGGGCTTATCGCGCCGGACTGTTCCCGATGGCGCCGTCGCGGGCCAGCGCCGATCTCGAATGGCTCGATCCGCTCGAGCGCGGCATCATCCCGCTCGATGCGTTCCATCTGCCGGCGCGGCTGGCGCGCACGCTGCGTAACGGCGGCTTCACGGTTCGGGTGGACGGCGATTTCGCCGCGGTCATCGCCGCCTGCGCGGCGCCGGGCCCGGGGCGCTCGGGTACCTGGATCAACGACGAAATTGAGCGCGTGTTCAACGCGCTGGCCGCGCTCGGGCATGCGCACAGCGTCGAAGTGCTGGCCGGCGGGCGGCTGGTCGGCGGGCTCTACGGCGTCGCGGCTGGCGGCGCCTTTTTCGGCGAGAGCATGTTCAGCCACGCCGCCGACGCCTCGAAAGTGGCGCTCGTACACCTCGTGGCACGGCTGCGGCTGGGCGGGTTCACCCTGCTCGACACCCAGTTCGTGACCGATCACCTGGCGCGGTTCGGCTCCATCACGATACCGCGCGAGGCGTATCATCTGCGGTTGGACGCGGCGCTGGCGGCGCCCGCGCACTGGGTCGGCGAGCCGCCGGCCGAGCTTCTTGCCGCCGAGATCGCGCGCCTGCGCGAGCCGTCGCCGCCATCATCATGATGCCTGGAACGCGGAGAACCAGGCTTGGACAAGCAAGGAGAGAAACGCCAATGCGCCATTTCGCGACTGGCTGCCTGGTGCTGCTGTTGATCACGCCCGCCTGGGCGCAGAGCCGTCCAAAAACATTCCCGACTCGCGACGTCACCGTTACGTACCAGGACTCGAAGAACCATCCGATGACGATCGAGTTCGGGGCCGCGGCCGGTCGCATCCGCGTGTCCGGCATTAGCGGGCAGGGCGAATACGCCATCATCGAGCCCCATGGCAACGCGATGTTCATCGTGACCCCGGCCCGGCACGTCGCCATCCGCCTGCCGGAGTCGCCGCAAATGCGCGACCTGATCAACCAGCGGGATTTGTCGGACTTCAGGCGCGCGGGCTCGGCCACCGTTGCCGGCGTTTCCTGCACCCGATGGGATGTGCACAGTGCGCAGGGCAACGACGAGATCTGCATTACCGGCGACGGCGTGATGCTGCGTGTCCGGCGCCTGACGGGCGCCGGCCCGGGCAATGGCATGCTGCAGGCGATCAAAGTCGACTATCACAGCGTGCCGGCCAGCGACTTCGAGGTGCCCCCCGGCTACCAGACGGTCACCGTGCCGCAGATGATGAACGGCGCGATGCCTCCCGGCGCGATGCCTCCGGGTGCGATGCCTCCGGGTGCGATGCCTCCGGGTGCGATGCCTCCGGGCGCGATGCCGCCGGGACCCAAGCCGAAGCCCTGATCCGTTTCGCTGCTGTAGCGATGTGACGGCCCTGGGGCCGGTGGCGTGGCCGCCTGCCCCGGGTTTTCGATCAGGCGGCCCTGGCCATGCCGCGCAGCACGTAGGGCAGGATGCCGCCGTGGCGGTAGTAGGAGACCTCGTCGAGCGTATCGACGCGGCAGAGCACCGGCACGCGATCGACGCTGCCGTTCGCGCGGCGGATGGTCAGCTCCAGTTCCATGCGCGGCGAGAGCTTCTCGAGCCCGGCGATATCGATCAGCTCCTCGCCGGTGAGCGCCAGCGTCTTGCGGTCCATGCCCGGCTTGAAGGTGAGCGGCAGTACGCCCATGCCGACGAGGTTGGAGCGATGGATGCGCTCGAAGCTTTCGACGATGACAGCCTTCACGCCGAGCAGCATCGTGCCCTTCGCCGCCCAGTCGCGCGACGAGCCGGTGCCGTATTCCTTGCCGCCGAAGATCACCAGCGGCACGCCGTCCTGCCGGTAGCGCATCGCGGCATCGTAGATTGGCATCTGCTCGCCCGAAGGCAGGTGCCGCGTGATGCCGCCCTCGACGCCGGGCACCATTTCGTTGCGGATACGGATATTGGCGAAGGTGCCGCGCATCATCACGTCGTGGTTGCCGCGGCGCGCGCCGTAGCTGTTGAAGTCGGCCTGGCGCACCTGGTATGAGACCAGGTACTCGCCGGCCGGTGAGGTCTTGCGGATGTTGCCGGCGGGGCTGATGTGGTCGGTGGTGATGGAATCGCCGAGCACCGCCAGAACCCGCGCCCGCTCGATGTCGCCGACCGGCGACGGTTCCATCGTGATGCCTTCGAAATAAGGCGGGTTCTTCACGTAGGTCGAGCCGTCGTTCCAGCGATAGGTGGCGCTGCCGGCCTCGACCGCGATCGCCTGCCACTGCTTCGGCCCCTTGAACACCTCGCCATAGCGGGCAAGAAACTCGCTGCGGTCGAGCGCGGCGTGCACCGTCTCGGCGATCTCCTTGTTGGAGGGCCAGATGTTGCGCAGATAGACCGGCTCGCCATCCTTCGAGACGCCGAGCGGCGCCGTGGTGATGTCCTCGGTCATCTTGCCGAGCAGCGCGTAGGCGACGACGAGCGGCGGCGAGGCAAGGTAGTTGGCGCGCACGTTGGGGTGCACGCGGCCCTCGAAGTTGCGGTTGCCGGAGAGCACGGAGACGGCGACGAGCTTGTTCTCCTCGATCGCGTCCGCGACCGCCTCGTCGAGCGGGCCGGAATTGCCGATGCAGGTGGTGCAGCCATAGCCCACGGTCTGAAAGCCGAGCGCATCGAGATCCGCCTGCAGGCCGGCCTTTTCCAGATACTCGGTGACGACCTGCGAGCCGGGCGCGAGCGAGGTTTTCACCCATGGCTTCGGCGTCAGCCCCAGCGCGCGGGCCTTGCGCGCGAGCAGGCCGGCGGCGACCAGCACCGAGGGGTTCGAGGTGTTGGTGCAGGAGGTGATGGCGGCGATCACCACGTCGCCGTGGGTGATCTCGTAGTTCTTGCCCTTGGGCCGGGCCACGTTGGCGGCATCACCCGCGGCGACGCCGAGGCCCGCCGTCAGCTCGGTCTTGAAGGCGCTGGCCGCGTCCTTGAGCAACACGCGATCCTGCGGCCGCTTGGGGCCGGCGATCGAGGGCCGCACGGAGGCGAGGTCGAGTTCCAGCGTGTCGGTGAACAGCGGGTCGGGCTGCGCCGGGTCGCGCCACATGCCCTGGGCCTTGGCGTAGGCTTCGACGAGGGCGATGCGCGTTTCGTCGCGCCCGGAGAGGCGCATGTAGTCGAGGGTCACCTGGTCGATCGGGAAGAAGCCGCAGGTCGCGCCGTACTCGGGCGCCATGTTGGCGATGGTGGCGCGGTCGGCGAGGCCGAGCTGTTCCAGGCCGGAACCGAAATATTCGACGAATTTCCCGACCACGCCCTTCTTGCGCAGCATCTGCGTGACGGTGAGCACGAGGTCGGTCGCCGTGGCACCCTCCGGCAGCCGGCCGGTGAGGCGGAAGCCGATGACATCGGGGATCAGCATCGCGATCGGCTGGCCGAGCATCGCCGCCTCGGCCTCGATGCCGCCGACGCCCCAGCCCAGCACGCCCATGCCGTTGACCATCGTGGTGTGGCTGTCGGTGCCGTAGAGCGTATCGGGATAGGCGTAGGTCGTGCCGCCGACATCCGCGGTCCACACGCCCTGCGCCAGGTATTCGAGGTTGACCTGATGGCAGATGCCGGTGCCGGGCGGCACCACGCGGAAATTGTCGAACGCGGTCTGGCCCCAGCGCAGGAAGGCATAGCGCTCGCCGTTGCGTTCGAACTCGATGTCGACATTCCTGGCCAGCGCGTCGGCGCGCCCGGAGACATCGACCATCACCGAGTGATCGATCACGAGATCGACCGGAACCAGCGGGTTCACCTTCTCCGGCGAGGCGCCGAGGCGCTCGATGCCATCGCGCATCGCCGCGAGATCGACCACCGCGGGAACGCCGGTGAAATCCTGCATCAGGATGCGCGCCGGACGGAACGGCACTTCCTTGGTGGAGGACGCCGCCTCCAGCCAGGCGGCGATCGCCTTGGCGTCTTCGACGGTGTAGCTGGAGCCATCCTCGAAGCGCAGCACGTTTTCCAGCAGCACCTTGAGCGAGACCGGCAGGCGGCTGATGTCGCCCAGCGTCCTGGCCGCCTCGGCGAGCGAGAAATACGTGTAGGTCTTGCCGCCGGCGGTGAGGGTTGCGCGAGTCTTCAGGCTGTCCCGGCCGACGGATTTCATGGCGCTTCTCTTTCGTTATGACGGTGCCCGCCCCGAGCTCCGGCCGTGGCCGGGCGTGGAGGCGCTGCGATTTGCCACAGCGCGCTTCCCCAGTCCATGAGGGGGGACGGTATCGGGGGAATGCATTGAGCGCGGGGTCGGCGGGCGCTGGGCTGGTGTTCGAGGGGATCGCGGCGGTGCGGGCCGAGCGGCTGGTGCTGGCCGGCATCGGCGGCGGCGTCGGGCGCGGCGGCGCGCTGCTGCTGCGCGGCGCCAACGGCACCGGCAAGTCGACGTTGCTGCGCATCCTCGCGGGGCTGCTGCGGCCGGACGCGGGGCGCGTCGCCTGGGATGGCGAGGCGCTGGAGGACCTGCCGTCCTGGTCGCGACATGTCGCCTATGTCGGGCACCTCGATGCGCTGAAGCCGGGGCTGACGGTGGCCGAGAACCTGCGCCCCTGGTCGCACGAGGCGGGGCACGCGGTCGAGCCGGCGCTGGCGGTGATGGGGCTGGAGCCGCTGGTCGCGGTTCCGGCGAGGTTCCTTTCGGCCGGTCAGCGGCGACGTGCCGTGCTGGCGCGCCTGGTGCTGTCCGCGGCCCCGCTCTGGCTGCTCGACGAGCCGACCAACGCGCTCGATGCCGCCTCGCTGGCGCGGCTCGAGGCGTTGCTGGCGGCGCACCGCGATGCCGGCGGCGCCGTGGTCGCGGCGACACATCAGGATTTCGTGCTGCCCGGGGCGGCGACTCTGGAGCTGGCGGGCTGATGTTCGGCGAATTGCTGCGCCGCGAGCTGCGCCTCGGGCTGCGCCACGCGGCGGACAGCGTCGCCGCCCTGCTGTTCTTCGCCGTGGTGGCGGCCCTGTTCCCGCTGGGCGTGGGGCCGGAACCGAAACTGCTCGCGCGCATCGGCCCCGGCGTGATCTGGGTGGCGGCCCTGCTCGCGGCGATCCTCCCGCTCGACCGGCTGTTCGGCGCCGATGCCGAGGATGGCACGCTCGATCTGCTGCTGCTTTCCGGTCTGCCGCCGGCCGGGGTCGCGATCCTCAAGGCCTGTGCGCACTGGCTGCTCACCGGCCTGCCGCTGCTGCTGGCCTCGGGCCCGGTCGCCATCATGTTCGGCGTCGCCCCGGCACCGTTCCGGGTGCTGCTGCTGGGGCTGCTGCCGGGCACCCTGGTGCTGAGCCTGCTCGGCACCGCGGCCGCGGCGCTGGTGGTGGGCGCGCGGCGGGGCGGCGTGCTGCTGCCGTTGCTGGTGCTGCCGCTGGCGACACCGGTGCTGATCATGGGCACACTGGCGGCAGAGGCGGCGCGCACCGCGGCGCCCGACGCGGCGCCGCTGCTGGTGCTGGGGGCCCTGCTGGCGCTTTGCGCGCCGTTCTGCCCGATCGCCGCCGGGGCCGCCTTGCGGCAGTCCGGCTGACCGGCGCGCGCGGTGTGAGCCATGGGTGACCGGCTCGGTCTCGGCATGCTGCTTGGCGTGCTCGCCTATTCGCTGTTCGCGATGCACGACGCGACCAACAAATGGCTGGTCGAAGGTCTGCCGGTGCCCGAGGTGCTGTTCTTTCGCAGCCTCGCGATCCTGATCGGCGTCAGCGTCGCCTCGCGCGGGCGGGTGGTGCCGGCGCTGTTTGCCTCGACGATGAAGCTTTCCCTGGCGGCGCGCGGCGCGCTCACCCTCAGCGCCTGGCTGCTTTACTACACCGCGGCACGCCAGCTCTCGCTGGCGCAGCTCACGACGCTCTACTACGCCTCGCCGCTGCTCACGACGCTGCTTGCGCGGCCGCTGCTGGGCGAGCGGGTGACGCCCTTGCGCTGGACCTGCGTCGGGATCGGCTTCGTCGGCGTCTTGGTGGCGAGCGATCCGTTCGGCGTGCCGCTGTCGGTCTCGACCGGGCTGGTGCTGGCGGCGGCGGGGATGTGGGCGCTGGCGGTGATCCTGATGCGCCAGATCGCCCGGCGTGAAACCTCGATGCTGCAGGTCTTCGCGCAGAACCTGGTGTTCCTGGTGGTGACCGGCGCGATGAGCCTGTGGCATTTCCGCCTGCCGCACGGCCTCGAATGGCTCCTGCTGCTCGAGATCGGGCTGTTCGGCGGCCTGGGCCAGTACATCCTGTTCGAGGCGGTGCGCCAGGCGCCGGCGGCGGTGATGGCGACGGTGGAATATGTCTCGCTGATCTGGGCCTTCGTGCTCGGCTACCTGGTGTTCGGCAATGTTCCGGACCTCGCCGTGTTCGCCGGCGCCGCGGTGGTGATGCTCGCGGGCGGGCTGCTGGTGCTGGGCGAGCGCCGCCGGCAGCTCAGGGCTTGAACCGGTAAGGCGAAGCGCCGGCCGTGTGCGGATCGAGCGCCAGCCGGTGGGCGAGCGGCGGGAACGCTCGCGAGCGGCAATCGGGCCGGTCGCAGAGCCGGCAGGAGAGCCCGATGCCCACCGCGGCGCGCGCGAGGTCGAGCCCGTCGGCGTAAGCCACGGCGCCGGCATGCGCGATGTCGCAGCCCAGCGCCACGATATGCACCGGCGGCGGCTCGCCCCAGGGGCCGGTGCGGACGATCGCGCGCGCCAGGCAGAGAAACGTGGCACCGTCCGGCAGGGCCGCAACCTGGACCGCGATGCGCCCCGGCGTCGCCTGCGCGGCGTGTACCACCCAGCGCGGGCAGGAGCCGCCGAAGCGCGCGAACGGGAAGCCCGCGGCGGAAAACCGTTTCGAGGTATTGCCGGCGGGATCGGTGCGCAGGAAGAAGAACGGAATGCCGCGCGCGCCGGGTCGTTGCAGCGACGACAGCCGCTGCGCCGCCTGCTCGAAGCTGACGCCGAAGCGCGCGGCGAGCGCATCGACATCGTGGCGCAGCTCCGTCGCCGCCTCGCGATAGGCGCCGTAGGGCATCAGGATCGCCGCGGCGAGGTAGTTGACGAGGCCGAGCCGGATCAGTCCCGCGGCCTCCGGCGTGCTCGGTGCGAGTGATCCCGTGGTGGCGTCGATCGCCGCGCGTGCTTCCAGCAGGGCGAGTTGCACGGCGAGGTGAAAGCCGCGGGATTCGCGCGGCAGCATCTCCGAGAGATCGAGAGCTCGGCGCACCGGGTCGTAGCGCCGCAGCGCGTCGGCGAGCGGTCCCACGGTGATGGCGAGCCCGTGGCGGCGGCGCAGGCGCTCGGCGATGGCGTGGTTCATCTCGGCGGGCGCCGCGGCGAGTTCCTGGCCGATCGCCTCGGCCGCCTCCTCGAGCTGTGGGAAATGGTTGGCATGCTCGGCGAAAACGTCGCGGGCCTCCTCCTGCGGCAGCAGCAGCCGCCGTCCGGAGGGCAGGGCGATGCCGCCGGCATCCTCGCGCGCCACGCGCCAGGCGCGATACAGCGCCAGCACCGCGGCGCGGGCAGCGGGAGCCGCGGCGAGGGCCGCGATCTCGGCTTCCGGCACGGCGTCGCCGCCGAGATACGGGTCGGCCAGCGCCTCGCGCAGCTGCGCCTCCGCCTGGCGCTCGGTCTCGCCCGACAGCTCGGCCAGTTCGACGCCCA
This sequence comes from Pseudomonadota bacterium, assembly GCA_021784255.1. Lineage (GTDB taxonomy): Bacteria > Pseudomonadota > Alphaproteobacteria > Acetobacterales > Acetobacteraceae > JAJXXT01. The sequence continues at coordinate 9,059 of JAJXSZ010000065.1, forward strand.
GCGCGGTGGCAAGCTTGAGCAGCAGGCTCGCGGTGATCGCGCGCTGATCGTGCTCGATGAGGTTGAGGTAGCTCGCGGAGATGCCGAGGTGCTGGGCAAGCGCCGCCTGGGTCAGTTTCGCCTTCTGGCGCAGGCGGCGGACAGTGCGGCCGATGACGGGAGCGGGCATCGCAACAAACTTTACAAGTTTTCAAGCCAGACGGTTAATTATATGACAAATTTCAACGTGCACGCGCATTTTCCATTTGTCTGATCGCAATGCAATGTGAATTCTTCACGGCCTCACCGCGCCGCAGGAGGCCAGCATGACCATCGACCGATCCATCCCCCGTGCACCGGACGGTTCCGCCGGCGAGCGCCCGCAGGATCCCGGCCGCTTCGTCGGCATCCGCCGCGACTATGCGCAGGCCGATGTCGCGCGCCTCGCCGGTTCCTTCCGCGTCCGCCACACACTCGCCGAGATGGGCGCGCGCCGCCTGTGGCAGTTGCTATGCGAGCGGCCTTTCGTGCCCACGCTCGGCGCGCTCACCGGCAACCAGGCGGTGCAGCAGGTGAAGGCCGGGCTGGAGGCAATCTATCTCAGCGGCTGGCAGGTGGCGGCCGACGCCAACAGCGCCGGCGAGATGTATCCGGACCAGTCGCTCTACCCGGTGAACTCGGTGCCCAGCGTCGTCGCGCGGATCAACGCCGCGCTGCGCCGCTCGGACCAGATCGCGCACCAGGAAGGGGGAGATGGCACCGCCTGGATGGCGCCGATCGTCGCCGACGCGGAGGCCGGCTTCGGCGGCGCCCTCAACGCCTATGAGCTGATGAAGGCGATGATCGCCGCCGGCGCGGCGGGCGTGCATTTCGAGGATCAGCTCGCCAGCGAAAAGAAATGCGGCCATCTCGGCGGCAAGGTGCTGGTGCCGATCGCCCAGCACATCCGCACGCTCAATGCCGCAAGGCTCGCGGCGGATGTCGAGGGCGTGCCGACGGTGCTGCTCTGTCGTACCGATGCGCAATCGGCGCAGCTCCTGACCTCGGACATCGACGAGCGCGACCGGCCGTTCCTGTCCGGCGAGCGCACCGCGGAGGGCTTCTTCCGTCTTCGCGAAGGGGTCGGCAACGACTACGCGATCGCCCGCAGCCTCGCCTATGCGCCCTATGCCGACCTGCTGTGGTGGGAGACCTCCGAGCCCGATCTCGCCGAGGCGCGGCGCTTCGCCGAAGCGATCCACCGCCAGTTCCCCGGCAAGATGCTGGCCTACAATTGCTCGCCGAGCTTCAACTGGAAGCGCAAGCTGGCGCCGGAGGCGATCCTGGAGTTCCAGCGCGAGATCGGCGCCATGGGCTACAAATTCCAGTTCGTGACGCTGGCGGGCTTCCACGCGCTCAACCATTCCATGTTCGAACTGGCACGCGGCTACCGCGAGCGCGGCATGGCGGCGTATTCCGAGCTGCAGCAGGCGGAGTTCGCCGCCGAGGCACACGGCTACACCGCGACGCGCCACCAGCGCGAGGTCGGCGTCGGCTATTTCGATGCGGTTGCGATGGCGATCTCCGGCGGGCGTTCCTCGACGACGGCGCTCGCCGGCAGCACCGAGACGGCGCAGTTCCACGCGGCGTCCGCACCGCCGTCCCGGCAGGAACACCATGACGACGGGCTCGTGCATGGCCACGCCTGGGCGATGAACGCGGCCCAGCGCGATTAGGCGCCGCGGCTCGATGACGCCGCGCCGGGCTGCGTCCCGATACGCGAGGACGCGGCCCGGCCGATGGCGCCGTCGGGTATCGCGCCGCCGGCGTCATCGGTGCCGATCAGCCGGCGGGTATCACGAGCGTTGCGGACTCGCCCGGGCGCGCCAGCAGGTAGAGATCGGCGAAGCTTGTCGTATCCGGCCGGTTCTGGTCATAGGGGTACGGATTGGGAACATGGGCCGCGACGCGCCAGGTGGGATCGATCGCCGGAACAGCGTCGGAAAACCGTCGGTGGCGGACATGCGGCGCGGGCCAGGCACGGTCCACGTTGCTGGCATAGATCAGGACGAAGCGCCGCGCCGCCGCCAGCAGGCGCCGCATGTAGAGCTCGTAGGCACAATCCTCGACCAGGTGGAAGATGACGTCGAACGACAGTGCCAGCTCCGCCGGCTGCTCCTGCTCGATCGTGTCCCAGGCGATCAGGCGCGTGTTGCCGATGCCATCGCGCGCCGCCGCCGTGCGCGCCAGCGCGTCCGCGGCAACGTCGGTGCCGCGATAGCGCGCGACCGTGATGCGCGCCGCCAGCGCCCCGTCGCCGCAACCAAGGTCGAACAGATCGCCGATGCCGTTGGCCGCGACGAAGCCGTTGATCACCGCAGCCTTCCAGCTCAGCAGCCGGCCGGCCGAGCCGGCGCCGGACGTGCCGCCGGTGCGATAGCGCGTCTGCCAGTAGGTCGCCGAACCGCTGATGTCATCGAGCATCGCTGCTCTCCTCGCACCA
>JAJXSZ010000066.1 GCA_021784255.1 Pseudomonadota bacterium
GCAGCCCCGCCGCCACTGGCACGGTCAGCACCGCGAGCGCCGGCAGCCGCCAGCGCCCGAGCCGAAGCCGTTCCGCGCGCCGCGCCGTCCCCCGGCCCAGCCGCGCATAGCGCGCCCGCCCGCGCACCGCGAATTCCAGCGCGAGACAGGCGAGGCACAGCAGCAGCAGCACGAAGGCCAGCACCGCCGCCGCCTGGCCGTTGAACCCAGTCCGGTACTCGGCATAGATGGTGGTGGTGAAGGTACGATAGCGTAACAACGCGAAGGCGCCGAACTCGACCAGTGCGTCGAGTGCGACCAGCAGCATGCCGCCGAGCAGCGCCGGGCGCAGTTGCGGCAGCACCACCCGCAGGAACACGCGCCAGCGCCCGAGGCCAAGCGCCATCGCCGCCTCCTCGAGGGCCGGATCGAGCCCGCGCATCACCGCCGCCACCGGCAGATAGACCAGCGGCGTATAGGTCAGGGTCACCACCAGCCAGGCGCCGAGGAAACCTTCGAAGATCGGCGCCACCGAAACCCAGGCATAGCCGGCGACGAATGGCGGGATCGCGAGCGGGGCGGCGGCCAGCACCGCCCAGAGCCGCCGTCCCGGCAGATCGGTCCGCTCCACCAGCCAGGCCGAGGCGAGCCCGAGCAACCCGGCGGCCAGCATCGCGGCGGCCATCAGCAGCAGTGTGTGCCCGAGCAGCTCGCCCACCAGCGGGCGGAACAGCAGCGCACGGACCGCCGGCCAGCCCGCGCCCAGCGCGCCTGCCAGCGTCGCCAGGATCGGCAGCAGCACCAGCAGCGGGCCGATCGCCGCCGCGACGGCCAGGGCCGGCGGCATCGCGCCTAGACCAGCCCGGCCAGGCGCAGGAGCCGCGCGGCCTGCCGGTCGTCGCCGATCGCGGCGATGCTGAGCGCGGGCGGGCGCAGGCTGCGCCACGGCGCCAGCAGCGGGTTCGCCGCCACGCCCGGCCGCAGCGGATACTCGAAATCGACCGCGCTCGCGGCCAGCGCCGCCTGCATCCGCGCCGACACCAGGAAGGCGAGGTAACGCTGCGCCGCCGGCTGCCGGCGCGAGGCGCTCAGCACCGCGGCGCCGCTGACATTGATCAGGTTGCCGACGTCGCCCGGGGCGAAGTGGTGCACGCGGCTCACCGTCCGCGCCAGCCCCTGCCCGCTCGCCAGCCGGCACCAGTAATAGGAGTTGACGATACCGCACGCCGCCGCGCCGCGTTCGACGGCGGTGATTACCCCCTCGTCGTCGTCGTAGAGCGTCGCGTTGGCACGCATCGCCCGCAGCCAGGCGAGCGCGGCGCCCGCCCCGTGCAGCGCCGCGATCGCGCCGATCAGCGGCAGCGTGTCGGCATCGGTCGGCGCGAAGGCAACCCGGCCGCGCCAGGCCGGCTGCGCCAGATCCAACAGCGAAGCCGGCAGCGCCGCCGCCGCGATCCGTTGCGGATTGTAACCGAGCGCCGCATCGCGCGCCAGCACGCCGAGCCAGTGCCCGGACGGCGCGCTCCACGTCGCGGGCACCTGGGCGAGCGTCAGCGGCGCCACCGGCGCCAACATGCCCCGCGCATCGAGCAGCAGCAGCTCCGGCGAATTCTCGGTGAAATAGACGTCGGCCGGAGAGTCGGCGCCCTCGGTCGCGAGCTGGTTGGCGATCGCCGGCGCCTCGCCCAGATGCACCCGCACGCCGATCCCGCTGGCCCGGGTGAAGGCACGGTTGACCAGGTCGACGACCTGCTGGTGCTGGGCGGCGTAAAGCACCAGCGGCGCCGCGCGCGCCGTGCCTGCGGCGATGAACGGCGTCGCGAGCAGGCTGCCGCCACCGGTCAGGGCGGCCCGGCGCGAGAGGGGCACGGCGGTCTCCATTTGCGAACGCTTCGCAATTGCAGCTATCGCGGGCCAGCCGCCCTGTCAAGCACGCGCCCGTAGCCAGCCGCGAGCAGACGCCCCCGCCGAACGCCGCCCGGCCCCCTTGCCGCCCGCGCCTCCCCCCCATAGCTTCGCCGCGCCAGACCGGGGAATCCCATGCCAAAGCTCGCCGCCAATCTTTCCATGATGTTCAACGAGGTGCCATTCCTCGACCGGTTCGCGGCGGCGGCAAGGGCCGGCTTCAAGGCGGTCGAGTTCCTGTTTCCCTACGAGTATCCGGCCGCCGAGTTGGCCCGGCGCCTCGCCGATAACGGCCTCACCCAGGCGCTGTTCAACATGCCGCCGGGCGACTGGGCCAAGGGCGAGCGCGGCCTCGCCGCGCTGCCGGGGCGGGTCCAGGAGTTCCGCGACGGCGTCGCCCGCGCGCTCGACTACGCCGCGGCCCTGGATTGCAAGCTCGTGCACATGATGGCCGGCATCCCGCCGCAGGGCACCGCGCCCGCCACCGCGGCGGCACTCTACGCGAGCAACCTCGCCTGGGCCGCGGAACGCGCCGCCGGCGTGCGCCTCGCCATCGAGCCGATCAACCACCGCGACATGCCCGGTTTTTATCTCAACACCATGCAGCAGGCCGCTGATATAATTGCCGGGATCGGTGCCGAGCGCGTCGGCCTGCAATTCGACGTCTATCATTGCCAGGTGACCGAGGGCGACGTCACCAAGCGCATGGAGCGCTTCCTGCCGATCGTCGCCCACATGCAGATCGCCGACGTCCCCGCGCGCAACGAGCCCGGCACCGGCGAACTCGGCTGGGCCTACATCTTCCGCCGCATGGACGAACTCGGCTACCAGGGCTGGGTCGGCTGCGAATACCGCCCCGCCGGCGAGACCGTGGCCGGCCTCGCCTGGCGTCAGAGCTTCGCCGTCTAACGCGTCGATATCAGGAGATTCCCATGCAGATCGGCTTTATCGGCCTCGGCATCATGGGCCGCCCCATGGCGCTCAACCTCAAGGCCGCCGGCCACGAGCTCTTCATCCCCGAACGTCCCAGCCTGACGCCGGAGCTGCGCGCCGCTGCCACGGTCTGCGCCGACGCCGCCGCGGTTGCCGGACGCTCCGAGGTGGTCATCACCATGGTGCCGGACACGCCGGACGTGGAGCAGGTGCTGTTCGGCCCGCGCGGCGTCGCCGAGGGGCTGCGCAAGGACAGCCTGCTGATCGACATGTCCTCGATCTCGCCGATCGCCACGCGCGGTTTCGCGGCGCGGATCGAGGCGGCCGGCGGCCAGTGGCTCGATGCGCCGGTGTCCGGCGGCGAGGTTGGCGCCAGGAACGCAAGCCTGACCATCATGGTCGGCGGCGCCGCCGCGGCCTTCGCCCGCGCCCGGCCGCTGTTCGAGGCCATGGGCCGGAACATCACCCATGTCGGCGAGGCGCCCGGCGCCGGCCAGGTCTGCAAGGTCGCCAACCAGATCATCGTGGCGCTCAACATCCAGGCGGTCGCCGAGGCGCTCACCTTCGCGCGCAAGGCCGGCGCCGACCCCGCCGCGGTGCGCCAGGCGCTGATGGGCGGCTTCGCCTCGTCGCGGATTCTCGAGGTACACGCCGAGCGCATGCTCAACCGCAGCTTCGCGCCGGGATTTCGCATCCGCCTGCACCAGAAGGACCTCAACCTCGCCCTCGGCTCGGCGCGCGACATGGGCATGGCGCTGCCCAACACCGCGATCGCGCAGCAGATGTTTTCCGCGGTCGCGGCCCAGGGCGGCGCGGATCTCGATCATTCGGCACTGGTCCAGGCGATCGAGACCCTGGCGGGTCTCGGAACATAAATACCGCGTCATAAATTTGTCAGTCGTCTCGCCCCCTGCGATTAACCGTTGAACAGGTTTTCGCGGGCTCCTATGGTGACGACCTGAGGTTGCCGAATCGGCGCGAGGCTCGCGCCGGCGGTGCGGGTGGGGTGTCACCCGAAGACGAGCATGACGATCCGGCAAGAAATGCCGGGGAGTTCTGCCTGAGCGCGTGACACGCACGGGCCCGAAAACCGCGGCCCGCCGCACTGGAGAGGAGCATGTCGATGCGGTTTACCGAAGTCGGACAGCAGTTGCGGGCCTACCGCCTCGAATCCGGCCTGCGCGCCGAGGAAATCGCCGCCCGTCTGGGCGTTTCCCGCGCCGCGCTCTATCGCTACGAGAAGGGTGAGGTCATCAAGCTGGATACCATCCAGCGCCTGGCCGAGTTGCTGAAGATCTCGCCGCTGTCATTGCTTGGCATCGGCGTCGAGTACTACGCCCGCCCGGTCGGCTATTTCGAGCGCATGCGCCAGGCCGAGGAGACCGCCGACCAAATCCTGCAGGTCGCGGAGCCGGTCTCCTACCTCACCACCACCGACCGCTTCGACCAGGCGCTCGCCGCCGCCTTCGAGGAAACCGCCTCCCAGGCCACCACCGAGCGCGGTGCCCTGGTCGCCGCCGGCGAGCAGATCCTCGGCATCCTCGCCGCCCGCAAGCGGCTCTATGGCCAGCGCCGCCCCTCCATCATCTGCATGATGTCGGCCGGGCGCATCCGCTCCTTCCTCGAGCTTGGCGTCGGCGGGGCGCTGCCGCTGTCGGACCGGCTGCGCCGCCAGTGCCGCGACGTCGCCGCGGCTGAGGTCGAGCACGTCGCCGCGCTGATGGAAGCCGAGCCGATGGGCCTGCAATTCGGCCTGCTGGCGACGGTCGAGCCGCCGGGACCGTTCAAGATCCTGCGCGCGCGCGACCGCGCCACCCTCGCCATCAACGCGCATCGCTGCGACAGCGGCCCGGGCCAGGCGCCCGGCATCGCCATGCTGACCAGCGCCGACGAGGCCCTGGCCTCGCACCAGCGCGCCGCCGAGGGGCTGTGGCGCGAGGCGCTCAAGGGCGCGCAGGGAGCGGCGAAGCTGCGCGGCCTCATCCCCGCCTTCGCCTGATCGCGGCAAAGCGGCGGCCCGAGGCTGGGCAGCGGCCGGCGGCGCCTCTATGGTCGCGGCATGACCGAACGTCTCTTCATGGCCGACGCCGGACGGCGCCGGGTCAGCGCTGCCGTGCTCGCCGCCACGCCGGAAGGCGTCGTTCTCGACCGCACCGTCTTCTATGCCCGCGGCGGCGGCCAGCCGGGCGACACCGGCCGGCTGGTCTGGGACGGCGGCGAGACCGCCATCGCCGACACGATCAAGGGCGAGGGCGAGACCATCGTCCATCTCCCCGCGCCCGGCGCGGCGCTGCCGGCGGTGGGGGTGACGGTCGAGGCGGTGCTCGACTGGGAGCGCCGCTTCGCCCATATGCGCATGCACACCGCGATGCACCTGCTCTGCGCCGCCATTCCCGGCGCCGCGGTGACCGGCGGGTCGGTCGGCGCCGAGCGCTCCCGCCTCGATTTCGACCTGCCCGACCCGCCCGCCCGGGAAGCGATCGAGGAACGCCTCAACGCGCTGATCGCCGGCGACCACGCGGTCAGCGTCGAGTGGGTCGACGAGGCTGTGCTCGACACCAATCCCGGCCTGGTGCGCACCCTCTCGGTCAAGCCGCCGCGCGGCACCGGGCGGTTGCGGCTGGTGCGCATCGGCACCGGCGAGCCGCCGGTCGACCTGCAGCCCTGCGGCGGCACGCATGTCGCGCGCACCGGCGAGATCGGCCGCATCAGCGTGCTCAAGATCGAAAACAAGGGCCGGCAGAATCGCCGCATCGCCATCGCCCTGGCATAACGCCCGCCCCTAGGGAAACCCGTCCAAGGAGTCGCATGGACCCCGTGATCACCGCCGCCGAGCTCACGTCCGGCCTCGGCCAACCCGGTCTCGTCGTGCTGGAAGCGACGAAATACCTGCCCGGCGAGCCCGGCAACCCGGCCGCCGAGTTCGCCGCGGCGCGCATCCCCGGCGCGCGCTATTTCGATGTCGATCTGATTGCCGACACCGACTCGCCGCTGCCGCACATGCTCCCGGCGCCCGGCCGCTTCGCCCACCTGGTCGGGCAGCTCGGCATCGGCAACGACACCGACATCGTCGTCTACGACCGCGGCCCGATGTTCTGGGCCTCGCGCGTGTGGTGGATGTTCGGCGTCATGGGTCACGACCGCGTGCGCGTGCTGGATGGCGGCTGGACCGCCTGGCGTGCCGCCAGCGGCCCGGTCGAGACCGGCGTTCCCGCCGTACCGATGGCCGCGAGCTTCGTGCCCTCGCCGCGCACCGCGCGCGTGCGCGGCGTCGGCGACCTCATCGCCAATCTCGCGAGCCAGGCGGAGCAGGTGGTCGACGCCCGCGCCGCGGCGCGCTTCCATGCCCAGGCGCCGGAGTTCCGCCCCGGGCTGCGCAGCGGCCACATTCCCGGCGCCGTGAACCTGCCCGCGGCCAGCCTGATCGGCGCCGACCGGACCATGCTCCCGGTGACCGAGCTGCGGGCGCGGCTTGCCGCCGCCGGCATCGACGCCAGCCGGCCGGTCGTCGCCTCCTGCGGCAGCGGCGTCTCGGCGACGCTGATCACGCTCGCCATGGTGCGCGCCGGCCTCGGCCCGGGCGCCGTCTATGACGGCTCCTGGACCGAATGGGGCGGCCGGCACGACCTGCCCCTCGAGACCTGACAGAAAAGGAAAATCGCCAACATGGACGACCAGGGCGCGCGCACGCGCGGCTTCAACACGAAGCTCTCCCACACCGGCCGCGCCGGCAAGCGGGTGCACGGCTTCGTCAATCCCGCGGTGCATCGCGGCTCCACGGTGCTGCAGCCTTCGATGGCGCAGCGCAAGGAATTCCAGACCGCGCGCATGGAGCAGGAGCTGCTCTACGGCGTGCTCGGCGGGCCGACTCACTGGCCGCTCGAGGACATCATCGCCGAGATCGAGGGCGGCACGCGCTGCCAGATCGTCTCCTCCGGCCTCGCCGCCGTCACCGTGCCACTGCAGGCCTACCTCAAGGCCGGCGACCACTGCCTGATGCCGGATTCGGTCTACGGCCCGGCGCGCGGCTTCTGCGACAATTTCCTCAACCGTTTCGGCGTCGAGACAAGCTACTACGACCCCTGCATCACCCCCGACCGCCTCGCGCCGCTGTTCCGCGCCAACACGACCGTGCTCTACACCGAGAGCCCGGGCAGCCACACGTTCGAGGTGCAGGACGTGCCCGGCCTTGCCGCCGTCGCCCACGCCAAGGGCGCGAAGGTGCTGATGGACAACACCTGGGGCATCCATTTCTTCCAACCATTCCGCCACGGCGTCGATTGCTCGATCCAGGCGCTGACCAAGTACGTCGTCGGTCATTCCGACGTGCTGCTCGGCTCGGTCACGGTCAACACACGCGAGGACTGGGAGCGGGTGCGCGGCGCGGCGCTGGCGCTCGGCCAGTACGCCTCGCCCGACGATTGCTGGCTGGCGCTGCGCGGCGCGCGCACCATGGGGGTGCGCCTGGCGCGGCAGATGCAGTCGGGCATCGAGGTTGCCTCCTGGCTCGCCAACCGCCCGGAGGTGCTGCGGGTGCTGCACCCGGCGCTGCCCTCCTGCCCCGGCCACGAGTTCTGGAAGCGCGACTTCACCGGCGCCTGCTCGCTGTTCGGCGTGGTGTTCCAGCCGCAGTATGCGCCGGCCGCGGTCGACGCCATGGCCGAGGCGCTGGACCTGTTCGGCATCGGCGCCTCCTGGGGCGGCTATGAGAGCCTGGCCCTGCCGACCCATGTCACCCGCACCGCCGGCAGCGGCAATTTCGGCGGCCCGATGCTGCGCCTGCATATCGGCCTCGAGGACGTGGCCGACCTGGTCGCCGATCTCGAGAAGGGCCTCGCCGTGCTCGCCGCGCATCGGGGCTGAGCCGCGCGGGCCGAGGCTTTCAACCGGCGTCCATCCGCCCGATATAAGGCGGATGGACGCCATCCTCGATGCCATCAAGTTCAACGCCCAGGGCCTGGTGCCGGCCATCGCGCAGCAGCACGACAGCGCCGAGGTGCTGATGCTGGCCTGGATGAACCGCGACGCCGTCGCCGAGACGCTGGCCACCGGCCGGGTCTGCTACTGGAGCCGCTCGCGCCAGGCGCTCTGGCGCAAGGGCGAGACCTCGGGCCATGTCCAGCGCCTGGTCGAGCTGCGGCTCGACTGCGACGGCGATACGATCCTGCTCCTGGTCGAGCAGACCGGCCCCGCCTGCCACACCGGCGCGCATAACTGCTTCTTCCGCGCCGCGCGCGACGGTGCCTTCGTCGAGCTGGCGCATGCCCCACCGGCGATGCCCACAACCAGCCATGAGTGACGCGCCCGCCCCCGTCACGGTGCTGACCGGCTTCCTCGGCGCCGGCAAGACGACGCTGCTCAACCGCCTGCTGCGCGATCCGGCGCTCGCCGATGCCGCCGTCCTGGTCAACGAGTTCGGCGAGATCGGCATCGACCACCTGCTGATCGAGAAGCTCGACGACGACACCGTGCTGCTGCCCTCGGGCTGCCTGTGCTGTTCGCTGCGCGGCGACCTGGTGCGGGCGCTCGAAAACCTCGAGGCGCGCGCGCCATCCCGTGTCGTGGTCGAAACGACCGGCATCGCCGACCCGGTGCCGCTGGTGCAGACCCTGATGTCCCACCCGCTGCTGGTGGCGCGCTGGCGGCTCGACGGCATCGTCACCGTCATCAGCGCGGTGCACGGCATCGCCCAGATGGAGGAGCATCCGACCGCGCTTCGCCAGGCCGCGATCGCCGAGCGCATCGTCGTCAGCAAGCCCGATCTCGCCGACCCCGCGCCGCTGCTGGCCCGCCTCGCCCAGATCAATCCGGCAGCACAGCCGATCGTCGCCCGCCACGGCGAGGTGCCCGCCGCGGCGCTGCTCGATCTCGGCCTGTTCACCGCCCGCGGCAAGCATGCCGACGTCGCAGCCTGGCTCGCCGAGAGTGCGCTGTCGCGCCACATCCCGCAGGGACGCATCCAGTCCTTCTGCCTCGCCTGGGACGAGCCGCTGCCCTGGCAGGGCATCGGCACCTGCCTCGAGATGATGATCGGCACCCAGGGCGAGCGCATGCTGCGCGTCAAGGGCATCCTGAACCTCATCGGGCAGGACCGTCCGGTGGCGATCCACGGCGTGCAGCACGTCTTCCACGAGCCGGTGCTGCTCGATGCCTGGCCGCCCGGCGACGATCGGCGCAGCCGCCTCGTGTTCATCACCGACGGCCTCGATCGTTGCATCGTCGAGCAGGGTTTCGCCGCCTTCATCGACGCCGCCAGGGCGCTGGCGTAAAAGCGCGCGATGGCGATCGAAACCCTTACCGGCGCCGCGATCCGCCCGCATCTGCCGGCGCTGGCGCGGCTGCGCATCGGCGTCTTCCGCGATTGGCCCTATCTCTACGACGGCAGCGAGGCCGCCGAGGCGCGCTACCTTGAACATTTCGCCGCCAGCCCGCACGCCGCCCTGGTCGTCGCGCGCCGGGGCGGAGAGATCGTCGGCTGCTCGACCTGCCAGCCGCTGGTGGAACAGTCCGACAACCTGGTGGCACCGTGGCGCGCCGCCGGCATCGAGCCGCAGCGCGTGTTCTATTTCGGCGAGAGCGTGCTGCTCGCGGCGCATCGCGGCCAGGGCATCGGCGTTGCCTTCTTCGCCGCCCGCGAGGCGCATGCGCGCGGCGCTGGTCGTTACGATATTGCGACGTTCTGCGCGGTCGAGCGCCCGGAGAAGCACCGGCTGCGCCCCGCCGGCTACGTGCCGCTCGACGGATTCTGGAACCGCCGCGGCTATGCCCGGCGGGCCGATCTCGTCTGCCGGATGGCCTGGAAGCAGGTCGACAGCGACGCGGAAGTCGAGAACCAGCTCGTCTTCTGGACCAAGTCCCTGCGCTGAGATGGCGCCGCTCAAACTCGCCTCGGTCGCGTGGGAGATCGGCAAGCCCGCGGGCATCGCCGGCTGGGCGGCGCGGCTGCGCGCGACGGTCGAGGCGGCGGGCGCGCAGATGATCGTCTGCCCGGAATACGCGCCGCTGGAAGCCTTCGCCGCCGTCCCTCCCGATCGCAGTGGACCCGATCTCGGGGGCGAACTCGCGCGCGCCATCGCCGGCGCCGATGCCGTGATCCGCGCCGCCGCGTCGGTCGCGCGCGGCGCCGGGGTCTGGCTGCTCGCGGGATCGTTGCCGATGCGCACCGGCGATGCGGTGCGCAACCGCGCCATCCTCGCCACCCCGGCGGGCGAGGTCGTGCTCGCCGACAAGCATGTCATGACCCGCTTCGAGGACGAGCAATGGGGCATCGCCGGCGGCGCGCCGCCCGGGGTGGTGGAGACGCCGTGGGGGCGGATCGGCATTGCGATCTGTTTCGACGGCGAGTTTCCCAACCTCGTGCGCGCCCAGGTCGAGGCCGGGGCTTTCCTCATCCTCATGCCCTCCTGCACCGACACCGCGGCCGGCTTCGAGCGCGTGCGCATCGCCGCCCGCGCGCGGGCGATGGAGAACCAGTGCTTCGTTGCCCTCGCCCCCACCGTGGGCACGGCGGCGTGGAGCGCAGCCCTCGACAGCAATCGCGGCCAGGCGCTGATCTGCGGCCCGATGGACCACGGCTTTCCCACCGACGGCATCCTCGCCGCCAGCGCCATGGACGCCCCCGGCATCGCCACCGCCAGCCTCGATCCGTCCGCACTCGAAACGGCCCGCGCGCAGGGCCAGGTGCAGAACCACCGGCGCTGGCCACGCGACGCCGCGGCGCCGCTGCTCGTCGCGGGCGAATGACGCTGGTCTATCTCGTCGCGGGCGAGCAGAGCGGGGACGTGCTCGCCGCCCGGCTGATGGTCGCCCTGCGCGCCGCCCGCCCGGAGATCGACTTTGCCGGGGTCGGCGGCCCGCGCATGCAGGCCGAGGGCATGCAGAGCCTGTTCCCGATGCGCGACCTAGCGGTGATGGGGCTTGCCGAGGTGCTGCCGCGGCTCGGGCTGCTGCGCCGGCGGATGCGCGAGACGGTCGCCGACATCGAGGCGAGGCGGCCCAGCGTCGTGGTGACGGTGGACAGCCCGAGCTTCGGGTTGAGGCTGCTGCAGCGCGTCCCGCGCTACCCGCGCGTGCAGTATGTCGCGCCGCAGGTCTGGGGCTGGCGCGAGGGCCGCGTGCGCGGCTTCCCGGGCCGGTGGGACAAGCTCCTCTGCCTGCTGCCGTTCGAGCCGGCGTTCTTCGCCCGCCACGGCCTCGCCGCCAGCTTCGTCGGCCATCCGGTGCTGGAATCGGGCGCCGATCGCGGCGACGCCGCTTCGTTCCGCGCGCGTCACGGGCTCGCAGACGCCCCGCTGCTCCTGATGATGCCGGGCAGCCGCCACTCCGAGATCGCGCGCCTGCTGCCGGTCTATCGCGCCGCCCTTGCCCTGCTGCGCGCCCGGCTGCCGGAACTCGCCGTCGCCATGCCGCTGTCGGCCAACGTCGCCGAGGCGGTGCGCGCGGCGGTCGCCACCTGGGCGCAGCAGCCGATCCTCCTCACCGGGCTCGCCGAGAAGCACGACGCCTACGCCGCCGCGAACGCCGCCATCACCAAGTCCGGCACCTCGACACTGGAGCTCGCGCTGGCCGGGGTGCCGATGGCGGTCGCCTACCGCGTCCACCCGCTGACGGCGACGCTGGTGCGGCGGATGATCACGCTGCGGCATGTCGCCATGGTCAACGTGCTCGCCGGGCGC
>JAJXSZ010000067.1 GCA_021784255.1 Pseudomonadota bacterium
GGGTGAGAACGGGCCATTCAACCTGAAGATTCCAGGCGTAGTCGTATTCACCGGTTTCCAGCACGGCGCGGGCCGCGGAGGTCGCGTCGCCGCCGCCCTTCATTTCGAGTGCGTCGAAATAGGGCTTGTTGGGCTCGTGATAGTCCGTGTTGATCACCGCGGAGACAAACTCGCCCGGGCGAAAATCCTTGAACTTGAAGGGACCGGTGCCGACGGGCTTGAGGTTGGCCGGCGCGGCGTGCGCCTTGGCGCCGATGAACGGCGCGAAAATGTGCTTGGGGATGATCATGCCGAGTGCGCCGACGAAGGGGTCGGCCCAGAATGGCGTCGGCTTGTTGAACTCCACACGCACCGTGAAGTCGTCGACCTTGATCGCCTTGTTGTAGTTGTAGCTGCCCGAGGTCACGGCCGCGGTCGCGGGGTTGCTTGCGTATTCCCAGTTGAAGACGACGTCATCGGCGCTAAAGGGCTGGCCGTCGTGCCACTTCACGCCCTGCTTGAGCTTCCAGGTGACCGACTTGCCGTCCTTGGCGACGCCGCCGTTCTCCAGGCTCGGGATTTCCGCCGCGAGCTGTGGCACGAGGTTGCCCTCGGCGTCCCAGCCGGCCAGCGGCTCATAGAAAATGCGGCTGCCGTCCTGGTCCTTGGTGCCGGTCGCGAAATGCGGATTGAGCAGTGTCGGGGCCTGCCACCAGAGCAACTTCAGCGTTCCGCCGCCGCCGCGCTTGGTCGGCTTGTAGGTGAACGGCGTTGCCGCCATCGCCACGCCGCTCAGCGAGAGGATCTGGTTGGCAAACGGCGCTGCAATGCCGACCGCGGCCATGCGCTCGATGAAGCCGCGCCGCGACAGGCGCCCGTGCTTCACATTGCTGATAAGGCGGCGCAGATCGGTCTCGTCCATGATAGCCCCCATGTCTTCGTTCTGCCGCTTCGTCGTTCGCGCGAGCAGCGGCCGGGGAACGATCCCCGGCCGCCGGACCGCGGTGGCGTCGGCTGGACAAAACCCAAGCAGAAACCCGACTGACGGTCAATGCTGATGCGAGGAAATCGCAGAGCTTACGGCGGCTTCATCTTCGGCTCGCGCCGGCCCCGGGCGGGACAGATCGCCGCTGGACAGAGCCGTGCGCGTAGATGAAACTTGCTGCGCAGCAGGGAGTGCTTCGATGGATTTTTTCGAGACTTGGTTCGGCATCCATCCCGATCACGGCACCGGCTCTCTCGAGGCGGTGTGGGTCCTCGCGATCCTGGCGGTGCTTGGCGCGTTCCTGATGCGCCGGCGCATCGGGGACCATGTGCGGGCCCGGGTCCGGGCTCGTGTCCGGGCCTGGACGCGCACGCACAACCGGCGCTGAACAGACAGGCGGGCCGCTTCGGTCCCGGTTACTTGCCGGGCGGCGTCCTTGAGAAGACGACGCGCAAATAGGCATCCGGCCGCATCTTGGCGTGGAATACAGGGCCGTTCGCCAGCACCGGGTCGCCCGTGTCGTGGGCGCCGGCCACCAGCAGCTTGATCAGCTGCGTGTTCCGCTCGGGCCGGCGCAGCGGCAGGAAGATCGGTCCCTGGTAGCCCGTGGAAAACTCCATCACCGCGCGAATGCCGGGACTGCGGGGCACCAGCGTCAGGTAGGCGCCGCTGGCGACGAACATGACCTGAAGATGGAAGTTCTGCGCCTCTCTGCCGATGACGAGCGCAAAGGTGGTGCCGCAGCCGCTGGGCGGGCAGGGCAGGCGGATCGGCGTGCCGACAGCCCGGTCGCGCGGACCGACCTGCTGCAGCGTCACGTTCCAGGGAGCGGGTGTCGGCGCTGCGGCGAGCAGAGGCAACGCCAGCAGCGCGGCAGCGAGCCGGCTAGGCCGCGCCAGCACGGCGGCGGCGGCGCGGAACGGGTTGCTGCGCGTGGCCGGTCTCCTCCGGGCCTTCCAGGGCGGCAAGCAACGCCTCGCGCAGGGTTTCGAGACGACGGTCATTCTCGACCTTCAGGCCAAACACGTCCTTGACATAGAACACGTCGACCGCGCGCACGCCATAGGTCGTCACGTGAGCGGAAGCAATTTGCAGCCCGGCCTGGCTGATCGCTGCCGTCACGTCGTGCAGCAGCCCTGGGCGGTCGCGGCCGTTCACCTCGACCAGGGTGTGGGTGTTGGAGGCGTGGTTGTCGATGACGACGCGCGGCGGCACGTGGATCGCGCGCACCCGCCGGCCGAGCAGGGCGCTCGAGACACGACGAATTTCGGCGGCGAAGCGCAGCCGGCCGGAGAGCGCCTGCTCGATGAGGACCGCGAGGCGGGCGAGACGCGAGGGCTGGTCGAAGGCACCGCCGGCGGCGTCCTGGATCCAGAACGTGTCGAGCGCCATGCCGTTGGTGAGCGTGTGGATGCGGGCATCCACGATCGAGGCGCCGGCGACCGCGAGCCCACCCGCGATCTTGCTGAACAGGCCGGCATGGTCCGCGGCATAGACCGTGACCTCGGTGACCGCGCGCGCCGGCAGCGGCTGGGTTTCCACAGTGAGCGGCAGGCCACGCGCCTCGGCATCGCGGATCAGTCGGGCGTGGCGGGCATGTGTTTCCGGATCGAAACCAAGCCAGTAGCCCGGATAGCCAAGGGCATGGAAGCGCGCGATGTCGTCGGCCGACCAGTCGGGCAGCAGCAATGCCGCGGCTTCCTTCGCGCGGGCCACGCGCACGTCGCGCTCGCCGGTGGAAAGCCCGCCAGCCAGCACCTCGGCGACGCGGCCGTAGAGTTCGCGCAGCAGCGTCGCTTTCCAGCCGTTCCATACCTTGGGCGAGACGGCGCGCATGTCGGCGACGGTGAGGATCAGCAACAGCTTCAGTCGCTCCGGCGACTGCACGGTCTCGACCAGGTCGAGGATGGTCTTGGGGTCGTCGATGTCGCGCTTGAACGCGGTCTGGCTCATCAGCAGGTGATGCAGCACCAGCCAGGAGACCATCTCGGTCTCCTCGGCGGAAAGGCCGAGCGAGGGGCCGATGCTGAGCGCCAGTTCTGCGCCGATCTCGGAATGATCGCCGCCGCGCCCCTTGGCGACGTCGTGCAGCAGCACCGCGACGTAGAGTGCCCGGCGCGACTGCACGTGGTCGAAGAGGCTCGAGGCGACGGGCGCGATTTCCGACAGCTCGCCACGTTCGAGCTTGTTGAGGATCCGCACCGCCTCGATGGTGTGCTCGTCGACGGTGAAGATGTGGTAGGTGTCGAACTGCATCTGCCCGACGATGCGGGCCCAGTCCGGCAGCAGGCGGCCGATCAGCCCCGCCTCGTTCATGATGGCGAGCCAGCGTGCGCCGTCGGGCTGGCCATGCGCGGAATCGCGACCGCAGAGCAGCTCGATGAAAATCGCCCCGGCCTCCGGATCGCCACGCAGATCGAGCGCACGGCGCTCGTGGCGGATCAGCGCCCGCATCGCCAGCGGATGCAGCTCGAGCCGCCGGTCGCGGGCGATACGCAGCATGCGCAGCATCTGGATCGGCCGTTCGGCGAAGTCGCGCGGGTCGGCCGGCATGAGGCGCCCGTCGGCAAGCACGAAGCCGGCCTCGGCCAGATCGGCATCGGTGCGTCCGGCGATGGCGGGCGCACCGAGGGCGGCGCGGATCAGCGCCGGCTCGAAGACATGGGTGAGCCGCGTGACCTCCCGCGCGGTCAGGAAGTAGTGGCGCATGAAGCGCTCGACGCCGTCCTGGCGGCCGTGGCGCGTATAGCCCATCCGGGCGCCGACCACGGGCTGGAGGTCGAAGGTCAGGCGTTCCTCGGCGCGGCCGGCGACGTAGTGGAGGTGAAAGCGCAGCGTCCACAGGAAGTCCAGCGCACGGCGCGCCTGGCGCAGCTCGACCTGGGTCAGCAGTCCTTCGGTGGCATTCGCGGCATCGACGATGGTGTCGAACTCGCGCAGCCCGAAGGCATAGCGCGCGAGCCAGTAGATCGTCTGCAGGTCGCGCAGCCCACCGCGGCCTTCCTTGATGTTGGGCTCGACGACGAAGGGCGAGTCGCCGAAGCGGCGATGGCGGGCGGCGCGCTCGGCCTGCTTGGCGGCGATGTAGCCGGCGGCCCCGTCTTCGGCGCAGGCGGCGGCAAAGGCGCTGATGAAATCGGCGAAGATCGCGGCATCGCCAGCGAGCAGCCGGGCGTCGAGGAGCGAGGTGCGGATCGTCGCGTCGTGGCGTGCCTCGGCGATGCAGTCGGCGATGGAGCGTGTGGCATGGCCGACCCGCAGGCCCAGATCCCACAGAAAGTAGAGCATGAAGGAGACCACCGCATTGGTCTCCTCGCCAGGCGCCTCGGCGGTGAGGAAAAGCAGGTCGATGTCACTGAAAGGGGCAAGCAGGCTGCGGCCGAACCCGCCGGTTGCGGCGAGCGTCAGTGCTGGCTGGGGAGCGGGCTCAGCCTGCTGCGTCAGGGCATAGGTGAACAGCGACCGGATCAGCCCGTCATGCAGACGGGCGAGCTGGCGCGCCGCGGCAAGCCCGGTGACATTCCCGGCCTCGAAGCTGTCGCGCACCGCCGCCTGGATATGCGCGAGCTGACGGCGGAACGCGCCGAGCACGTCGTCGCGCGCGGGCCTGGCGCCGTCCTCGCCCGTCGCTGTGGCTTCGGCGAGCTGGAGGCGTATCTGCTCGACGGCTCGCTCAAACTCGCCGGCCGCGGCGTGTTCCTCCGCGGCGGTGGGGGCCTGAGCGCTTCCAGCGAGGGCGGAGGGTTGGGACATCAGGTGGTTTCTGCCGGGTCATTCTCGCCCGCGGCAGCCAGCGATTTCAAGCGGTACAGCGCGTCGAGCGCCTCGCGGGGGGAGAGCCGGTCCGGGTCGATGCCGGCCAGTGCCCAGGCCAGCGGATCGGCGGGCGGCGGCTGGGAGGCGGCGGCGGGCGCCGGAGGGGCGGCGAACAGCGGCAGCGCCGCAGCCTCGGTGAGCTTGCCCGTCCGCGCTTCCAACGCCGCGAGAATCTCGCCGGCGCGGCGCAACACCGGCTCTGGCACGCCGGCGAGCCGCGCCACCTGGACGCCCCAGGAGCGGCCGGCAGCCCCCGGCGCGACCTCGTGCAGGAACACCACCTCGCCCTTCCATTCCCGCACCCGCATCGCGTGCGGCGAGAGTTCGGCGAGCTCCACGCCGAGCTCGGCCAGTTCGTGGAAATGGGTGGCGAAGATGGTGCGGCAGCGGGCGCGGTGATGCAGCGCCTCCAGCACCGCCCAGGCGATCGCGAGACCGTCGAGCGTCGCGGTGCCGCGGCCGATCTCGTCGACGATGACGAGGCTGCGCGGTCCCGCCTGGTGCAGGAAGGCCGCGGTCTCCGTCATCTCCACCATGAAGGTGCTGCGACCGCGCGCGAGGTCGTCGGCACCGCCGACGCGTGAGAACAGGCGGTCCACCAGCCCGATGCTCGCTGATTTTGCCGGCACGGGCAGGCCCGCCTGCGCCAGGACCACGGCGAGCGCGTTCTGCCGCAGGAAGGTGGATTTGCCCGCCATGTTGGGGCCCGTCAGCAGCAGCACCCGGCGCCCGGGCGAGAGGTCGCAATCGTTGGGAACGAAGGCGGCACGGTTCTCCGCGAGTGCCGCTTCGACCACCGGATGCCGCCCCGCCTCAATGCGAAACACCGTGGTCGCGGCGATCTGCGGGCAGCACCAGGCGCCCGATTCGGCGAGGCTTGCGGCGGATTGCAGCGCATCGGCCTCGGCCAGCGCCGCGGCGCTGGCGGCAAGCAGCTCCTGTTCGGCAAGTGTCTCGTCCACCAGTGCGCGGAAGATCAGCGCCTCGCGGGCAGCGGCGCGCGACTCGGCTTCGGCGATGCGGCGGTCGAGTTCGGACAGTTCCGGCGCGGTGAAGCGCGCGCCATTGGCCATGCCCTGGCGCAAGGCGAGCTCGGGAAAGCCTCGCAGCTTCTCGGTCGCGGTGGCGGGAACCTCGATCACGTAGCCGAGCTGGGCGTGATGGCGGATCTTCAGGCTGGCAACGCCGTAGCGCTGGGCGAGGCCGGTCTGCATGCCGGCGATGACCCGGCGGGAATCGTCGCGCAGCCGGCGTTCCGCATCGAGTTCGCCGTCGAAACCCTGGGCGATGGCACCCGGTTCGGGGCGCGGCGGCGCCGGCTCTGCGAGTGCCGCGGCGAGGCGATCGTGCAGCGGCATGCCGACGCGCATCGCCGACGCGGCGTCGGCCAGCAGTCCCCGGCCTTCGAGATGGGGCGCACCGGCGAGCGCGGCAGCCGCGTTGTGGGCGGCCCGGATGCCGTCGCGGATGGCCAGGAGGTCGCGTGGCGAGCCGCGGCCGAGGGAAAGGCGCGAGAGGGCGCGGGCCATGTCCGGCGCGGTGCGCAGCGCCTCGCGCAGGCGGCGCGCCGCCTCGGGCTCGGCGAGCAGCCACCGCCAGGCCAGCTGGCGAGCCTCGATCGGTTCCGCCTCGGCGAGCGGCGCGGCAAGCCAGGATTCGAGCAGGCGGGCGCCGGCCGCGGTGCGGGTCCGGCGGACGGTGGCGAGCAGCGTATGGGTGCTGCCGCCGTCGCGTGCGCGCAGGATCTCGAGGCTTGCGGCCGTCGCGGCGTCCATCTCCAGCCGGCCGGTGCCGCCGGCCCGGGTGGGACGCGATAGGCGGGGCAGGCGCCCGGACTGGGTGGCGCGGACATAGTCGAGCGCCATCGCGGCGGCCTGCGCTTCGGCGTCCGTGAAGCTGGCGAAAGCATCGATGCTGGCGACATCGTAGGCGGCGGCGACGCGCCGGCGCGCGGTCGCGATATCGGGGATCGCCGTCGCGGGGGCGCGGCGGGCGGCGAAGGCGTCGAGCGCCAGGGCCGCAGGCGCCAGGATCTCGGCGGGGTCGAGGCGGGCCACCAGCTCGGCGAGCCGCGGTCTCGCCGCCGTCGTGGTTTCGAACTGGCCGGTGGAGATATCGAGCCAGGCCGCTCCGATCGTTTCCCGATCCGCAACGAGGGCGAGAAGCCAATTGGGCCGCGCCGCTTCGAGCAGCGTGTCCTCGGTGAGCGTGCCGGGGGTGACCAGGCGCACGACCTCGCGCCTTATCGGCGTGCGGCCCTTGCCGGGCGGCTCCATCTGCTCGGCGATGGCGACGCGGAAGCCGCGGCGGATCAGGCGCTGGAGATAGGTCTCCGCGGCGTGGACCGGTACGCCGCACATCGGGATCGGGCGGTCCGCATGGGTGCCGCGATGGGTGAGCGCGATGTCGAGCGCGGCCGCCGCCGCCTCGGCGTCCTCGAAGAACAGCTCGTAGAAATCTCCCATGCGAAAGAAGACGAGGGCATCCGGCTGCGCCGCCTTGGCCGCGAACCATTGCGCCATGGCCGGGGTCGCTGCCGTTTTCGCTTCCGGGTTGGCGGGCGGGTGCTGGGAGGGAAGCTGCATGCTCACCGCATAGCGGTATCGCCGCAGATGCGAAACGGCTGACTTGCAGTGGCCCGCAAGCACGGCACAATGGATGTCAGAAAGTCTGGGGAAACAATCCAATGGCCGACGGTAGCCTCCATGATGGCGATACCCGCACTGCTCGTGTCAGCGGCGAAGAGGCGCTGGCGATGCATGCGGAGGCGCCGGCGGGCAAGCTCGCGACGCGCCTGACCAAGCCGCTTACCACCGCCCGCGACCTTTCGCTCGCCTACTCGCCGGGCGTGGCCGAGCCGTGCCTGCACATCGCGCGCGAGCCGTCGCTCGTCTATGACTACACGAGCAAGGGCAACATGGTCGCCGTGGTGTCGAATGGCACTGCTGTGCTGGGGCTCGGCAATCTCGGCGCGCTTGCCGCCAAACCGGTGATGGAAGGCAAGGTGGCGCTGTTCAAGCGCTTCGCGGACGTCGATGGCATCGATCTGTGCATCGATACCGAGGACAGCGAGACGCTGATCAACGCGGTGCGCTACCTCGGCCCGAGTTTCGGCGGGATCAACCTCGAGGATATCAAGGCGCCGGAATGCTTCATCATCGAGCAGAAGCTGCGCGAACTGATGGACATCCCGGTATTCCACGACGACCAGCACGGCACCGCGATCGTGGCAGCGGCGGGGCTGATCAATGCCTGCCACCTGACCGGGCGGAATCTTGCGGCAACACGGCTCGTGATCAACGGGGCGGGCTCGGCGGCGATTGCCTGCGCCGAGCTGCTGAAGGCGATGGGCATGCGACCGGAGCATATCATGCTCGCGGACACCAAGGGCGTCGTCTATCGCGGCCGCAGCGAGGGAATGAACCAGTGGAAGAGCGCGCATGCCGTGGAGACGCGCGCGCGCACGCTCGCCGAGGCGCTGGAGGGAGCGGACGTCTTCTTCGGGCTTTCGGTGAAGGGCGCGCTGACGCAGCCGATGGTCGCCGCGATGGCAGCGAAACCGATCATTTTCGCGATGGCCAACCCCGATCCCGAAATCACGCCGGAGGAAGCGCGCGCCGCCTCACCGCAGGCGATCATCGCCACCGGGCGCAGCGACTACCCGAACCAGGTCAACAATGTTCTCGGCTTTCCCTACATCTTCCGAGGCGCCCTGGACGTGCGGGCGCGCACCATCAACGAGCCGATGAAGATCGCCGCGGCCGAGGCTCTGGCGCTGCTGGCGCGCGAGGATGTGCCGGACGAGGTGAACGCGGCCGGCGGTGGCCGGCGCCTGCAGTTCGGGCCAGATTACATCATTCCGAACGCGTTCGATCCGCGCCTGATCACCTGCGTGCCGGCAGCCGTCGCCAAGGCGGCCATGGACAGCGGCGTCGCCCGCCGTCCGCTCCCTGATCTCGCGCGTTACCGGCGCGAACTTGGCGGCCGGCTCGACGCTACGGCGAACGCGCTCGATGCGATCAGCGAACGGGTGAAGGAATCGCCGCGCCGGGTCGTGTTCGCGGAGGGGGAGGAAGAAAAGAGCGTTCGTGCCGCTGTGCAATTCCGCAATGCCGGTTTCGGCACACCGGTTCTGATCGGTCGCGAGGAACGCGTGCGCGCGACGATGGCGAGCCTCGGTCTCGGTGCCTCGAGCGGGATCGAAGTGCACAATGCCAGGCTCTCGCAAAACAATCGCAAATACGCCGAGTTCCTCTACTCTCGGCTGCAGCGCAAGGGATACCTCGCGCGCGACTGCCAGCGCATGGTCAACCAGGACCGTAACGTCTTCGCCGCCTGCATGGTCGCGACGGGGGATGCGGACGCGATGGTGACCGGCCTCACGCGGTCGGCAGCGGTGTGCCTCGACGACGTGCGCCATGCGATCATGGAGGCGCCGAAGGCCGTCGCCTTCGGGCTCACGCTGATGCTGGGCGAGCGGGGGCGGACGATCTTCCTCGCCGATACGCTGATCCATGAGCGGCCGACGCCCAGGGAGCTGGTCGCGATCACCCGCGGCGCCGCTGCCGCGGCGCGGAGCCTTGGCCATGAACCGCGCGTGGCGCTGCTCTCCCACTCGACCTTCGGCAACCCGATGAACGCGCTCGGGGCGGCGATGCGCGAGGCGGTCACGTTGCTTGACAGCGAAGTGGTGGATTTCCAGTACGACGGCGAGATGAGCCCGGATGTGGCGCTCGATCCGCAGTTCCGCGCGATCTATCCGTTCTGCCGGCTGACCGGCCCCGCCAACGTGCTGGTGATGCCGGGGCTGCACTCGGCGCACATCGTAGCCCAGCTCGCGCCGCGCCTCGGCGGCGTCATGACGCTGGGGCCGATCATCATGGGGCTCGAGCATCCGGTGCAGATCATGCCTATGGATTCCTCGGTCCGCGGGATCGTCGATACCGCCGTGATCGCCGCCCACCAGGCAATTACCAAGGGCGGCTAAAGCAACCTCCGGTCTGGCTGAGCCGGACAGGCTCAGACAGACCGGAGATAAGTTGCTCTGGATTCCGCGTTTCCAGGAGCAGGAAATCCGGCCGGACGATCGCATCCGGCCACAGACGGCCCACCGGGCGACGGCCACCGGGCTGGAAGGATGGCCGGGATCCTATCGAGCCGCCAGGAGTGCGTCGCGCCGTGTGGTCCCTTTCCAGCCAGGCTCCGATCCCGCGAACCAGGCATTGGTGAGCGCCGTTGCATCCTCGCACGCTGCGGTCGCGAGCGGGGCGAGGGTCTGACGGCGAATGGCGGCCAGGACGGCAGGATCGCGACGGATGATGCCGGCGAGGCGCGGCGCGCGGCCAAGGAACTGGGCGGCGGCGCGAGCCAGGGTGGCGTGCGTGGCGCGTCCGGCGGCGAGGCTGCCGGCCATGTTGACGACGATCGCCGGGTCAAGCGTGGGACATTCGCGTGCGAGGCGCTTCAGCACCGCATAGGCATCGGTCAGACTGGTCGGCTCCGCGGTCGCCAGCAGCAGCATGGAGCCGGCGACGGCGGCGAGGCGCCGCATGGTCGCGTCGACACCGGCGGCGAGGTCCAGTAGCACGATATCGTAACGATCTGCCATCAATCCCGGAATCGTTGCCAACGCAGTCAGCATCGTCTCCGGCAGCGACGCAAGGGCGGCGTTACCGGACCGGCCGGCGAGGATGTCGAAGCCGGCTTCGTGGCGCAGGATCGCGTCTTCCGGCGCGACGCGCCCGGCGAGGATATCGGCGATGTCGTGGCGTGGGTGCAGGCCGAGCTGGACGTCGATGTTGGCAAGTCCCAGATCACCGTCGAACAGGAGCGTGCGGCGCCCCGACACGGCGAGCGCGCGGGCCAGCGTGATGGCGAGCCAGGTTTTGCCCACGCCTCCCTTGCCGGACGCGATGGCGAGGATATTGTTATTATGCATCGGTATGCCTCCGGAACGGTGCGCGGGCCAGACGGCGCGCGAGAAAGGTCGGTGTGAGTGGCGTCATCGCCACGCCGGTCGCGGATGAAAGGCTTGCGAGCGTGAGGATGAGGCCGGAATCGGCGGCGGCGAGCAACGATCCCAGGCGCTGCGTGAGGTCGAGCCGGGTGACGATGAGGTGCGTGCAACCGCAACCGCGCCAGGCACGCGCCGTCTCGGCGGCGCCGGGCGGATCGAGATCGGCGGGCAGAACCAGCACGCGCGCGGCATCTGTGTCGGGCAAGTCGGTTCGCGAGATCGGATCGAAGACGTCGATACCGGCCGTATCGACAATGTCCGCGGTCATCGGATCGGCGTGTGGGGTGAGGCCGAGTATGCACAGTAGAGCCGAGAGTTCGTTGCCCGCGCGACGCGTGTCGGCGCTGACGACGCGCGGCAATTGCCCGGCGAGCAGGGCGGCGGTGGCAAGGCGGATCGCGGCAAGCGTCTTGCCCGCGCCCGGTGGCCCGACGAGCATGAGGGGGCCTTGCGGAAGTGTGGCAAACCGCAGACGCGACGGCAGCGCCAGGGGGGAGGTGGCGAGAATGGAAGCCAGGGGTTCGGGCACGCCGTGGCTCGCCAGGATGCCGGATGACGGTGGCGGCTCGTCGTGCGCGGGGTCGGTTGCCGCCGTCACCTCCACGCCGCCACGCACGCGGCGCTGGTCCAGCACCAGGGCCTCGGGGCCGAGCGCCGCGCGCGCCGCGGCGATCGCCTGCGC
>JAJXSZ010000068.1 GCA_021784255.1 Pseudomonadota bacterium
AGCGACCACCACCTTGGCAGCGAGAAGCCGCGCTGGCGGTGCTGCACCGCGAGCGCCATGCCCAGCGCGAACAGGAACTGCCAGGCAAACGGGTTGAAGAACCAGCCGCCGCCCGACGGCACGGTATGGACATTGAGCCAGGGATAGACCTGCGCCGCGCGCCACAGCGCGAGCGAGGGCAGCAGCAGCGCCGCCGGCGACAGCCGCCACAGCGCCTGCATCAGCGGGAAGCAGCCGAGCAGCACGATGTACAGCGGCAGGATGTCGAGAAACGTCGGCAATTGCGCGAGCCGAACGGCGCGGCGGATGCCGTGCAGCCCAGCCGGCCGCGATGGCTCGATGCCAAGGAACTCGGTGCCGAAATAATGCGCCCAGACCGCCACGATCACGAACGTGGCCAGCAGCAGCAGCACTTCCGCCGCGTAGAGGTGCAGGCAGCGCAGCGCCACGCGCACGACACCGGACCGCAACCCCTGCTCCTCGAAGATCCGCCCATAGGCGATCATGCTCGAGAGCCCGGCCAGGATCACGAACACCTCGGCGGCGTCGGAAAAACCCCAGTTGCGCAGCGTTATGTTGCCGACCAGGTTATCGCCGATATGATCGACGAAGATCATCAGCAGAGCTGCACCCCGCATGATGTCGATGCGGCCATCGCGGCGCCGGCGCGGCGGGGCCCCGCTCATGCTGTGCCCTCCCTGTCAGCCGGCAGCGACCAGTCGCTCCAGCCAGTGGATGGTATAGTCGCCAACGGCGAAATCGGGGTGGGCAGCGATGCGCTCGTGCAGCGGCAGCGTGGTCTTGATGCCGATCACGGCGAACTCCGCCAAGGCCCGGCGCAGCCGCGCGATCGCCTCGGCACGCGTCGGCGCGTGCACGATCAGCTTGGCCACCATGCTGTCGTACCATGGCGGCACGGCAGCCCCGGCATAGAGCGCCGAATCGACGCGAACGCCCAGGCCGCCGGGCGCGTGAAACGCCGTCACGCGCCCGGCGGACGGGGCGAAGGTCTCGGGGTCCTCCGCGGTCACACGGCATTCGATCGCGTGGCCGGAGAACCGCACATCGGCCTGGCCGTAGCCCAGCTCGGCCCCGGCGGCGATGCGGATCTGCTCCTTCACCAGGTCGATGCCGCAGACCATCTCGGTCACCGGATGCTCGACCTGCAGGCGCGTGTTCATCTCGATGAAGGCGAACTGCCCGTCCTGCCAGAGGAACTCCAGCGTCCCCGCATTGCGGTAGCCGAGCTGCTGCAGCGCCGCGGTCGCCGTCGCACCCAGCGCGTCGCGCGCCGCGGCATTGAGCGCGGGCGAGCCCGCCTCCTCCACCAGCTTCTGATGGCGCCGCTGCAGGCTGCAGTCGCGCTCGCCGAAATGCACCACCTGGCCTTGCCCGTCGGCGAGGATCTGCAGCTCGATGTGCCGCGGGCGGTCGAGATATTTCTCGAGGTAGACGGCATCGTTGCCGAACGCCGCAGCCGCCTCGGTGCGCGCCAGCCGCCACGCCTCCTCCAGCCCCTCGGGGCCGGTCGCCACTTTCATGCCGCGCCCGCCGCCGCCCGCCGCCGCCTTGATCAGGACCGGGTAGCCGATATGCCCGGCGACGCGGCGCGCTTCCTCCAGGCTCGTCAGCTCGCCCTCCGAGCCGGGCACCAGCGGGACGCCCAAACCCGCCATGGCGGTCTTGGCCGCGATCTTGTCGCCCATCATGCGGATATGCCCCGCCGAGGGGCCGATGAAGGCAAGCCCGTGCGCTTCCACCATGTCGGCGAACTCGGCGTTCTCGGAGAGGAAGCCGTAGCCGGGATGGATCGCATCGGCGCCGGTGATCGCGGCGGCGGAAAGGATCGAGGGAATGTTCAGATAGGAGTCACGCGGCGGCGGCGGGCCGATGCACACGCTCTCGTCGGCGAGGCGGACATGCATCGCCGCGGCGTCTGCCGTCGAATGCACGGCCACGGTCGGGATGCCCATCTCGCGGCAGGCGCGCTGGATGCGCAGCGCGATCTCGCCGCGATTGGCGATGAGGATCTTCTGGAACACGCGCCTATTCGATGATCAGCAGTGGCTGATCATACTCGACGGGCGAGCCGGAGACGACCAGCACCCGCGTCACGGTGCCGGCGCGGGGCGCCTTGATCTGATTGAAGGTCTTCATCGCCTCGATCAGGAGCAGCGTCTGCCCCGCCGAGACGCTCTGCCCGGCCGCGACGTAGGGCGTGGCTCCCGGCTCCGGCGAGAGGTAAACGACGCCCACCATCGGGCTGCGCACCGCGCCAGGATGCGCGGCATCGTCCGCCACGCCGGGTGCGGCCGCCGGCACGGGGGCCGCAGCGGCCAGCGGCGCCGCCGAGCCGGCCATCGAGGCGACCACCGGCGTCGGCGCGCGCGCCACCCGCACACGGCCGGCCTCGCCCTCGACCTCGATCTCGGTGAGGCCGGTCTCGGTCAGGATCGCAGCCAGGGCGCGCACCGCGTCCGCGTCGAATGCCGGAACCTTCATTCCTCGTCCTCCAGCAGCTCCGACAGCGCCTCGATCGCCAGGGCATAGCCGGTGACGCCCAGGCCCGCGATCACACCCGTCGCCGCCTTGGAGACATAGGAGTGCTGCCGGAACTCCTCGCGGCGGTGGATGTTGGTGATGTGCACCTCGATCACCGGCATGTCGCACGCCAGCAGCGCGTCCAGCAGCGCGATCGAGGTGGTGGTGAAGGCCGCCGGGTTGATGACGATGCCCTGCGCCATCACGCGGGCCTCCTGCACCCAGGTGACCAGCTCGCCTTCGTGGTTGGTCTGGCGAAACTCGATCGCGACGCCGCACTGGTCCGCCCGCTCCGCGCACAGCGCCTCGACGTCGTCGAGGGTGGCGCGGCCATAGAGCTTCGGCTCCCGCTGGCCCAGCAGGTTGAGGTTGGGCCCGTTCAGCACATAGATCAGAGGTCGCTCTGCCATGGGCGCGCGGTAGCATGGCGCGCGCCCCGCGCCAACTGCGCTGACCTGCCATCGTCACCGCGCGGCAGCCGCTCCCCCTTGGCGGATCCCCATAGTCCCGCCCATATTGCCGCCATGGATACGGTGACCCGGCTGGCGATCGGCCTCAACGGGGAGGCGCGCGCCTTCGATGGCCCGCTCAGCGTCGCGGATCTGCTCGAACGCCTCGGCCTCGATGCGCGCAAGGTCGCGGTCGAGCGCAACAAGGCGATCGTCCGCCGCGCGCACTACGCCGGGACCAGGCTCGAATCCGGGGACGCGGTCGAAATCGTTCACTTCATCGGAGGCGGCTGATGGACGGGACTGCGGCATCCACCGATACCTGGAGTGTTGCCGGGCGGCGTTTCCGCTCGCGCCTCATCGTCGGCACCGGCAAATACAAGTCGCTCGAGGAAACGGCGGCGGCGATCGAGGCCTCGGGGGCGGAGATCGTCACCGTCGCGGTGCGGCGCGTGAACCTCTCCGACCCCAAGGCGCCGATGCTGCAGGATTTCGTCGATCCGAAGCGCTACACCTACCTGCCCAATACCGCCGGCTGCCACACCGCCGAGGACGCGGTGCGCACGCTGCGGCTCGCGCGCGAGGCGGGGGGGTGGAACCTGGTCAAACTCGAAGTCCTCGGCCCGCCGCCGCATCTCTATCCGGACATGGCGGCGACGCTCGAGGCCGCGAAGGTGCTGATCGCAGACGGGTTCGAGGTGATGGTCTACTGCGCCGACGACCCGGTCGCGGCGAAACGGCTGGAGGAGATGGGCTGTGTCGCCATCATGCCGCTCGGTGCGCCGATCGGCTCCGGGCTGGGCCTGCAGAACCCGGCGATGATCGCGATGCTGATCGAGCAGGCGAAGGTGCCGCTTCTGGTCGACGCCGGGGTCGGCACCGCCTCCGACGCGGCGATCGCGATGGAACTCGGCTGCGACGCCGTGCTGCTCAACTCCGCCATCGCCCATGCCCGCGACCCGGTGATGATGGCGCGCGCCATGAAGGCGGCTGTGGAAGCCGGCCGGCTCAGCCACCTGGCGGGGCGGATGCCGCGGCGGATGGGGGCCGATCCGTCGAGTCCGCTGACCGGCCTGATCCGCTGACCTCGCGTTCCAGGGCCGCGTTCAGCTCGCCGCCAGCCAGGGCGGCGAAGGCGGAGACCCAGAACCACAGCATGATGCCGGCAACCGCCGCGAGCGGGCCGTAGGTCGCGTCGAACCGCGCCAACTGCGCCACATACGTGGAGAAGATCGCGGTCGCCGCCATCCAGCCCGCGGTCGCCGCCAGCGCACCGGGCAGGATATGGCGCCGCCCGCTCGGGCGGTGGCTCGGCCCGAAGCGATACAGCGCGCCCAGGACGGAGGCGACGAAGGCCGCCGTCAGCACGAGCGAGGCGATATGGATCAGGGTGCGCGTGTCGCCCGGGATGCCCAGCCGCTGAGCGGCCGCCGGCAGCGCTACCATCAGCGCGAGCCCCAGCACCGCGCCGATCACGGCGAGCAGGGTCATCGCCCCGGCGATCGCCAGCACGCGCAGCGCCGAGCGGCGTTCGGACGCGTCATAGGCGAAGTTGAGGGCCGTCATCAGCGAGCTGGTGCCGGTCGTCGCACTCCAGACAGTGAACAGCGCCGAGATCGCGACGCCGAGCGAGAGCGAGGCACTGCGATGCGAGACCAGCACGCCAAGCTCCTGCGCGATCATCGCGTAGGCGGGCGGCGGCAGGAACGCCTGCAGCGTTTCGAGCTGCGGCGCCACGGTGCGGATGTCGAAGACCAGGCCATAGATGGAGACGAGCATCGCCAGCGCCGGGAACAGCGCCAGCGTGGCGTAAAAGGCGCAGCCCGCGGCGACCAGGGACGTGCGATGCGCGAGCACCCGCGCGCCCAGCACCCGCGCGACGCGCGCCGCGAGGACCGGCCATGGTCGGGCTGCATCTGGTGTCATCGCTTCCTGCGTCGTCCTCGCCGCTCTCCCGCCGCCGATCCAGCGCCCCCGATCCAGAGCCCCCGATCCAGAGCCCCCGCTCCAGAGCCTGGGGGAGGCTCCATGGCGTGCACGCCGAGCCGGCGCCATGCACCCAACCGCTAGCAGGAATTCCCCCCCCGGGAGAGTCGCGCCGAGAAAAGGCTTGCAAGGTGGGGATGTCGATCCTATTTGGCGCCTCCACGCAGCGCGCACGTGCCTCTGGCCCTCGGGTTACGCAACGACGTCAAGCGTTCTGGCAATCGTTTGGTCGCTGGTTCGTTCGACCGTTTCGCAATCTGGGCCCGTCGCCTTGGAAAGGCGGGCCTCTCACCTGGAGGCCACGCGCGATGACCCTGAAAATCGCCCGTTTCCTTGCCGAGCATCAGCCGGCGACGCCGTGCCTGGTGTTCGACGTCGATCAGGCGGAAGAGAATTTCCGCGCGCTGCAACGCGCCTTGCCGGTCGCGCGGATCTACTACGCGGTCAAGGCCAATCCGGCCGCGCCGGTCCTCGAGCGGCTGGTGCGCCTCGGCAGCTGCTTCGACGCGGCGAGCATCGAGGAGATCGAATCCTGCCTCGCCGCCGGCGCCCAGGCCGAGGCGATCAGCTTCGGCAACACCATCAAGAAGGCCGGCGCCATCGCCCGGGCGTATGCGCACGGGGTCGGCATGTACGCGTTCGACTCGGCGGAGGAGCTGGCGAAGCTCGCTCGCCACGCGCCGGGGGCGGCGGTCTATTGCCGCATCATGGTCGCCAATGCCGGCGCCGACTGGCCGCTTTCGCGCAAGTTCGGCACGACGGTGGAACGAGCCCGCGAGCTGATGCTGCAGGCGCGCGGGCTGGGCCTCGACCCGATGGGCCTGTCCTTCCATGTCGGCAGCCAGCAGACGTCGACGGCAAGCTACGAGGCGGCGATCGCCAAGGTGGCGATGCTGTTCACCGATCTGCACGACGCGGGCGTGAAGCTGCGGATGATGAATCTCGGCGGCGGTTTTCCCACCCGCTACCGCGACGAGGTGCCGGGGATCGCCGCCTTCGCCGACGCGATCGGCGCGGCGCTGGCACGCGCCTTCGGCAACGCGCTGCCCGACATCGTCATCGAGCCTGGCCGCTGCATCGTCGGCGATGCCGGCGTCGTCGCGTCCGAGGTGGTGCTGGTCAGCCAGCGCGATCCCGCGGACCCGGTGCGCTGGGTCTATCTCGACATCGGCCGCTTCGGGGGCCTGGCCGAGACCGAAGGCGAGGCGATCAAGTACCGCATCGCCACACCGCATGACGGCACCGCGACCGGCCCCGTCTCGATCGCCGGCCCCACCTGCGACGGCGCCGATATTCTCTACGAGAAATCCAACTACCGGCTGCCGCTGGCGCTCACCACGGGCGATCGGGTGGAGCTGCACGCCACCGGCGCCTACGTGACGACATATGCGAGCCAGGCCTTCAACGGCTTCACGCCCCTGAAGGAACATTACATCTAAGGGCCGGCCTCGCCCCGACCTTTTTTATCCTTCCGCCGGTGTTACAACCAAGGCTGGAGGAACGCCGATGGACCTAGACGCCCTCGCCGCCCTGGTGCCGGACGGCGCCCAGCTCGCCCTGGTGCCCGACAACTCGCTTTCGCCCGGAGCGTTCGCCCGCGCGCTGGTGCGCCGCGGCGTGCGCGACCTGCGCCTCATCGGCGTGCCGGTCTGCGGCTACGCCACCGACCTCCTCATCGGCGCCGGCTGCGTCGCCGAGATCGAGACCTCCGCGGTCACACTGGGGGAAGCGGGCATGGCGCCCCGCTTCACCGCGGCGCTGGCCGCTGGGCGGCTGCGCGTCGTGGACGCGACCTGCCCGGCCATGCACACGCGCCTGCAAGCGGCCGAAAAGGGCGTACCCTTCATGCCGCTGCGCGGGGTGCTCGGCAGCGACCTCGTCGCCCATCGCCCGGACTGGAAAATCATTGACAACCCGTTCCAGTCGCCCGGCGCGGGCGGAGGCGACCCGATCCTGCTGCTGCCGGCGCTCGCACCTGAACTCGCGGCGTTCCACGCCGCCATGGCGGACGAGGAGGGCAATGTCTGGGTCGGGCGCCGGCGCGAACTCGCCACCCTCGCCCACGCCTCGCAGCAGAGCCTCGTCACCGTCGAGCGACGCGTGCCCGGCAACATGCTCGACGATGAGCGTCTCGCCCCGGGCGTCATTTCCGGGGTTTACGTCACGGCGATCGCGGTCGCCGAGCACGGCGCCTGGCCGATCGGCCTGCTCGATGAATACGGCTACGACGCCGCACACATCGCGCTGTACGCAAAGCTGGCGCGCACCGAGGCAGGCTTCGCCGAGTATTGCGCCCGCTTCGTCAACGCCCCAGGCGACCCCTCGGTGACGATTTTGGCGGCGGAATGAGCGGGACGTCCAACGAGCTGCTGCTGATCGCCGCGATCGCGCGGCTGATCACGGACCCCGCCGCGCATCCGGCGCGCCATGTCGCCGTCGGCGCCGCCTCCCCCATTCCCGCCGCCGCCTGCTGGCTGGCGAAAATGCAGGGGGCCGACATCCGCCTCGCACTGCTGCATCGCCCGCGCGGCAACCCGTTCACCGAAGGCACGCGCGAGCTGTTCGACCTCGCGGGCCAGGGACGGATCGACCTCTTCTTTCTCGGCGGCGGGCAGATCGACGGCCAGGCCAACATCAATCTCATCGGCACCGGCGCGTGGCCAGGCACCGCCGTGCGCTTTCCCGGCAGCTTCGGCTCCGCCTTCATGTATCTCACGGTCCACCGCACGATCCTGTTCCGCGAGGAACATTCCCGGCGCGTGCTCGTTCCACGCGTGGAGCACATCTCCGCCCCCGGCGTCTCGCCCGCGGGGACGTTTCGCCGCGGTCACGCGCAGGCGCTGGTCACCGGGCGCTGCGTCTTCCGTTTCGATCCCGGAAGGGCACGGTTTGCACTTGCCTCGCTGCATCCGGGCGAGACGCGCGAGACCGTGCGCGCGGCAACCGGCTTCGACTACGACGAACCCGCGGGGATCGCGAACACCGCCGGCCCCACCGAGGCGCAAGCCACGATCCTCGCCGGTCCTGTCTGCGACGCGATGATCGAGACCTATCCCGATTTCTGCCGCCGTGTCTGGGGACGGGGAGCGAAGGAAAACGGTGGCAAGGAGGAAGCCGCATGAACGACACCGCGACTCCCGCCACGCGGGGCAAGGGCCTTGCGGCTACCGCCGGCGCGCTGGCCGGGCTCAGGGTGATCGACCTCACCCGTGTGCTCGGCGGCCCCTACTGCACGATGATCCTCTCTGATCACGGTGCCGACGTCATCAAGATCGAGCCGCCGCAGGGCGACGAGACCCGCGAGTGGGGCCCGCCCTTCGACGGCGACGACGCGAGCTACTTCATCGGCGTCAACCGCAACAAACGCTCGATCGGTCTCGACCTGTCGCACCGGGAAGGAAAGGCGGTGCTGCTGCGCCTGCTCGAGGGCGCCGATGTGCTGGTGGAGAATTTCAAGCCCGGCGGCATGGAGAAATGGGGACTCGGCTACGAGCATGACCTGGCGCCGCGCTTCCCGCGGCTCGTTCATTGCCGCGTCTCCGGTTTTGGGGGGAATGGCCCGCTCGGCGGCCTGCCTGGCTACGACGCCATCCTGCAGGCGATGACGGGGTTGATGAGCATCAACGGCGACGCCGCTGCCGGCCCCACCCGCATGGGCACACCGGTGGTCGATCTCGCGACCGGGCTTTATTCCGCCCTGGGCATCATGATGGCGCTGCATGAGCGCGAGCGCTCGGGCCGGGGCCAGTATCTCGACATGACGCTGCACGACTGCGCCCTGGCGCTGCTGCACCCGCAAGCGGCCAACTATTTCCTCAACGGCAAGCGCCCGCGCGCGACCGGCAATCCGCACCCGAACCTCGCCCCCTACGAGAAATTCCAGACCCGCAACGGCGAGATCTTCATCGCCGCCGGCAACAACGGCCAGTTCCGCAAACTCTGCGAGGCGCTGGGGGTGGCAGAACTTGCCGCTGACCCGCGCTTCGCCACGAATGCGAAACGGCTGGAACACCGGCCGGCTCTGACCGAGGCGCTCGCCGCGGCGCTGGCGGAGACGGATGGGCAGGAGCTCTCGCTCAGGCTGCTGCGCATCGGCCTGCCGGTGGGCCCGGTCCGGGCGATCGACGAGGCTCTGGCGGCACCCCATACGCAGGCGCGGGCGATGGTCGCCGAACTCGACGGCTATCGCGGGCTCGGCACGCCGATCAAGCTGTCGCGCACGCCCGGCGGCGCTCGCCGCAAGCCGCCACGTTTCGCGGCCGACAGCCATGAAGTGCTCGCCGCTCATGGCTTCGATGCGAAGGCGATCGCCGCCCTGGAACAGGACGGCGCGCTGGTCACCACGCGACGGCGCTGACGGCCTCCGCGCGGGTCACGCCTCCGGCGTGATCTCCGCCGCCTCGCGCAGCCGGCGGAAGCTGCGCACGGAGAACGGCAGCATCGCCAGATAGACGATGCCCAGGCCCGCCAGCACCGCCCATGGCTCGGCAACGAGCATCGCGGCAACCAGCCCGGTGCCGAGCAGCAGCGGCAGCGCGTAAGGCGCCGGCACCTTGAAGTTCTTGAAGTTCCAGACCGGCAATGTCGAGACCAGCAGGAGCGCGGTGCCGACCAGGACCGGCGCGCAGAGGAATGGGCTGTGCGCGAGCGCCACGAGCCAGTGCCAGCCGACGGCCTGCCCCTCGAGCCCGAGGAACAGCGGGAACAGCGCCAGCCCTGCGCCCGCCGGTGCCGGCACGCCGGTGAAGAAATTGTAGGTGTAGGCGGGGTGCGGCCGGTCCGCGTAGAGGCCGGCGTTGAACCGTGCGAGGCGCAGGGCCATGCATACGGCAAACATCAGCGAGGGCAGGAAGCCCCAGCCGCGCGCACCGTCGAGCGACCAGAGATACAGCACGAATCCCGGGGCGACGCCGAAACAGAGAAAATCGGTGAGGCTGTCGAACTCGGCGCCGAAGCGTGAGGTGGCCTTGAGCAGTCGCGCGATCCGCCCATCGAGCCCGTCGATCGCGCCGGCGACCGTGATCGCGATGGCAGCCGCCGCGAACCGCCCCTCGAGCGCGAAGCGCATGCCCGTGAGGCCGGAGCAAAGGCCCAGCATGGTCAGCAGGTTCGGCACCATGCGGTTGAACGACAGTCCGCGGAACCGGGGCCGCTGACGCGGACGGAAACGGCGGCGCAATCGGTGGATCGGCGTCTGCGGCAGCGGGTGCGCGCCACTCATGCCGCCGGTCCCGCCCGGTCGAGCTCCGCCATGACGGTCTCGCCGCCGACCATGCGCTGGCCGATCGCCACCAGCGGCTCCACGCCTTCCGGCAGATAGAGGTCAGTGCGGCTGCCGAAACGGATCAGCCCGTAACGCGCGCCGGCGGCGACGGCATCGCCCTCCGCCACCTCGCAGACGATGCGCCGCGCGATCAGCCCCGCGATCTGCACGACCGCGATCGCGGCGCCGCCCTGCAGACGGATCGACATCGCATTGCGCTCGTTCTCCTCCGAGGCCTTGTCCAGGCTGGCGTCGAAGAACCTGCCGTGCCGGTAGGCGATCCGGGTGATCGTCCCCGCGGCCGGGATGCGATTGATGTGCACGTCCAGCACGGAAAGGAAGATGCCGATGCGCCAGCGCGGCCGGTTGCCGAGGTCGAGCTCCGCCGGCGGCGGGGCCTGGTCCAGCACCACGATCCGCCCGTCGGCCGGCGCCAGGATCACGCCGGCGCGGGCCGGTGCCACCCGTTCGGGATCACGGAAGAAATAGAGGCAGAACAGCACGAACAGCGCGCCGAGCCAGGCCAGCGGCTCCCACAGCAGCAAGCCGGCCAGCATGGCGACCAGACCGCCGGCAAGGAACGGGAAGCCGGCGCGGTGCGGCGGCGCGAGGACCAGGCGAGTCGATTGCAACAGCGACATGGGCGGCGCTTATGGTTTCAGGCGGCTGCGCGCAAGCGCCATCACCGCGCCGCGGCCGGCAGGGTGAAGACCTGGCCCGGATAGATGAGGTTGGGGTCGCGGATCTGGCCGCGGTTCGCCGTGTAGATGATCGTGTAGCGGATCCCCCTGCCATAGGTGGCGCGCGCGATCTCCCAGAGGTTGTCGCCCGGCTGCACCACCACCTGCCCGGCGGCGAGCGCGGTCGCTCCCGTCGCGGCACGCGTGAACGGCAGCTCGACGCGCGCCGTCACGCGCCCGTTGGCGTCGAGCTCATCGAGCCGCAACTGATGCACGCCCGGCGCCACCGATGCCGAGGGCATCAGCACCCAGCGCCCCTTGCTGTCCGCCGTCGCGTCACCCACCGGCCGGTTGTCGACATAGACCCGTACCGTCCGACCCGGCGGCGCCGTCCCGGCGAGGCGCAGCTTGCCGTTCGCCCCGTAATCGACCGACGCCAGCGCGGTTTTCGCTCCCGGCCCGGCCTGGGGCGCGCCGGGCGGCGATTGCAGCACCCTCGCCGGACCGCCCGGCGGCGTCAGCACCGCCAGCGCTGCGGGGGCGGTGGCCGGGG
>JAJXSZ010000069.1 GCA_021784255.1 Pseudomonadota bacterium
CGGCCGGCACGGATCGCGGTGAAGGTGCAATATCTTTCAAGTTGCCGAGTCGCGGGACGGGCCCGGCCGCGTCGTTCTGGCGCGTTCCTGGAAAAGCCGGGGGCCAGGGGAATCGACAAGGTCATCGGCCTGCGAGGATCCCCTTCGAGCTGGCCCGTGAACGCTTTGGCGGGCATTTGCAGGTCGTCGTGCGCGATCCGCAGGAGGCGGACGACCTGCGCGTTCGCGACGTCAACTGCGCGAGCGCTCCGGCTCTTCCACATTGTGGAGCTTGGCGCGCCGATCAGGGTTGAGGGCGCCATGACGTTCTGAGGTCGGCGCGTCCGCGCGAGGACGCGAGCGACGACGGAATCGGGGCGACGACGGAATCGGGGCGGCGACGGAATCGGGGTGGCGACGGAATCAGGGTGGCCGCCTACGGCCAGAGCATCGCGATCGCCGCCGCGCCCATCACCGCCGTTGCCATCCAACCGAGTGCCGCGATGATACGCCCGGTGACGAATGTTCCCATGATCGGGCGGCGTGTCGCCAGCAGCGTCACCACCACGAGCAGCGGCACCGCCACCACGCCGTTGATCACCGCACTCCAGAACAGGGCGCGCATCGGATCGATCGGCGTGTACTGCAGCACGAGCCCCGCCAGCACGCTGACGGCGATGACGCCATAAAAGGCACGCGCCTCACCGGCGCGGCGCTCGAGACCCCAGGCCCAGCCGAACGTCTCGGCGGCCGCGTAGGCGCCGGAGGCGGCGAGCACCGGCACGCCGATCAAGCCCACGCCGAAGAT
Organism: Pseudomonadota bacterium; assembly: GCA_021784255.1. Lineage (GTDB taxonomy): Bacteria > Pseudomonadota > Alphaproteobacteria > Acetobacterales > Acetobacteraceae > JAJXXT01. The sequence continues at coordinate 788 of JAJXSZ010000069.1, forward strand.
GCCGAGCGCGAACAGCAGGTACGCGGCATGCCCCGCCAGCGGCCGCAGCGCAGTCGCGGCCTGCGCCGCCGTGTGGATCGTATGAATTCCAGCAGGGTAGAGTGTGACCGCTGTCGCCAGCATGATGATGTAGGCGGTGGCGTCGGAATAGAACATGCCGGACCAGGTGTCCCAGCCGATGCGGCGCAGCGCCGCGCGCCCGGCCTGCGGCGCCTCGCGCAGGGGCATGGCGCCGTCCTCCAGCATGTCCTCGACTTCCTCCGATGCCTGCCAGAAGAACAGGTAGGGGCTGATCGTCGTGCCGAAGACGCCGACGATCACCGCGGCGCTGTCGCGGGTCCAGGCGAAGCGCGGCCACAAGGTGCGCAACGCGACATGGTCCCACGGCACATGCACGCTCGCCAGCACGCCGGCATAGGCCAGCAGCGACACCGAGAGCCATTTGAGGAAGAAGACGTAACGATCGTAGGGCACGAGAATCTGCAACGCGAGTGTGACCGCGACGAAGACCGCGGTCATCGCGTGCCGGTCGAGCCCGGTGATGAGTTGCGCGGTCTCGCCCATCGCGGCGAGGTCCGCGGCGATGTTGAGGGTGTTGGCGAGCAGCAGCAGCGCCACCACGAGGTAGAGCACAGCGGGCGGGAAACTCTCGCGGATATTTGCGGCAAGACCCTTGCCCGTGACGCGGCCGATGCGCGCGCACATGAGCTGCACCGCCGCCATCAGCGGAAACGCCAACGGCATCGTCCACAGCATGTTGAAGCCATACTGCGCGCCGGCCTGGGCATAGGTTGCGATGCCGCTGGGGTCGTCGTCCGCGACGCCGGTGATGATTCCGGGACCGATGCGTGCCAGCAGCCATGACAGATGCGCCCGCCAGCCCGCACGCCGCGCGCCGGAGTCGGCACCTGCGGTCATGGCCAATCTCGCCTGGTGTTTGACAAGCCGTCTGCCGCGGCGGAACGATCACAGCAAACAGAGGGAGGACAACGATGCGAATGGCCGCCTGGGCCGCGATTGCGGCGGTGTGTCTTTTCGTTGCCGCTGCCGCGCACGCGGCGACGGACCAGGTGGCGCGGGGGCGGTATCTGGTCGAGTTTGGGGGGTGCAATGATTGTCATACGCCGGGGCACTTCACCGGCAAGCACGATCCGCGCACGCTTGGCGGCTCGGATGTCGGTTTCGGCATTCCCGGCGTCGGCGTCTTCGTTGCTCCCAACCTCACGCCCGATGAGCTGACCGGCCTCGGCGCCTGGACCGATCAGCAGATCGCGAACGCGATCACCCGTGGCATGCGCCCGGACGGCCGCCGGCTTTCGCCGATCATGCCATGGAAGGGCTTCGCTCACCTCGTGCCTTCCGACGTGATGGCGATCGTTGCCTATCTGCGCACGCTCAAGCCGGTGGTGCACCAGGTGCCAGGGCCCTTCGGCCCAGGCCAGACACCGACCGTGCCGGTGATGGCGATCGTCCCTCCGAGCCTGTACGCGACGTTCAAGCCGCCGCCGAGGTAGGCGCGGGCGATACCGGCGGTTTGGTTTCCGGCGGGATCGGGCATTCGTAGCTCTGCCCACCCAGCCGCTCACGGAACGCGTCTTTCGCGCGCGCGATCAGGGCTGGGTCGCCCAGCAGCTCCACCGCCGTCCCCGCCATCGCCTTCGCCGCGTGGATCATGCCCTTGTGCGCGGCCGGGGCCTTGCCCTGGCCGGTGAACTGCCAGGAATGGAACGGCGTTCCGATCGCACAGGTGGCACCCCAGGTCTGCACCGTCGGCACCACCCAGGAAACGTCGCCGACATCGGTCGAGCCGAGCCCGCCCTCGCCGCGCGTGTTGAGTGGCAGGATCGAATCCGCCAGCACCGCGCCGGTCGGCTTGATTCCGTGCGGCGCGTAGGCGGCGTCGATATCCGCCCTGGTGAGCGTGTCGCGGAAGCGTTGCGCGTACGCCAGGTCCGCCGCGTCGAACGCAGGCGGCCCGAGCCGCTCGAGGTTGGCGTGCATCACCTGCTCCAGCACATCGTTGCCAAGCAGGTTCGACATGCCGCTCGCGACGTGCATGGCGACGGAGGTCTCCGTCATCAGGGCGGCTCCCTCGGCGATCCGGCGTACACGGGCAACCAGCCCCTGCATGGTCGCGATGTCGGCGGCGCGGATGACGTAGCGCACGGTCGAGGTTGCCTGCACGACGTTGGGCGCGATCCCGCCGGCGTCGAGATAGGCGTAGTGCATGCGTGCGGAGGCGGGGACGTGCTCGCGCAGGTAATTGAGCCCCACGCTCGTCAGCTCCGCGGCGTCGAGTGCCGAACGGCCGAGATGCGGCGACGCGGCAGCATGGCTCGCGCGCCCGGACCAGGTCACGTCCAGCACCGTCATCGCGAGCGACTCGGCGCGAGTTACGCCAGCGAAATGACTGGGGTGCCACGAGATGGCGACATCGACGTCGCTGAACACGCCATCGCGCGCCATGAACGCCTTGGCCGCGCCGCCCTCTTCCGCCGGGCAGCCGTAATAGCGGACGCGCCCGGCGATGCCACGCTCCCGGAGCCAGTCGCGGACCGCGGCTGCTGCCAGCATCGCGGCTGCGCCCAGCAGGTTGTGCCCGCAGCCATGGCCGGCGGCCTCGCCCGGACGCGGTTTCGGCTCGGCGACGCCCGCTTCCTGCGACAGGCCGGTGAGCGCGTCGTATTCGCCGAGGATGGCAATCACCGGCCCGCCCTCGCCGGCCTCGCCCATCACCGCGGTGGGAATGCCGGCGAGGCCCGTCGTGACGTGAAAGCCCTGCCGCTCCAGCTCCGCTTTGTGCGTCGCGGCGGAACGGAATTCGGTGTAGTTGATTTCCGGCGTTTCCCACACCGCGTCCGCGAGTTGCTTGAACGTCGCCGCGTGTTCGTCGACGTGGTGCCAGATGGCTGCGCTGTTGCTGGTCATGCCCGCTCCCATTTCACGGTCAGCCTAGAGGCGGATTCAGATCAGGTCGAGATACCCGCCGCGCCGCATCGGCTCCAGTGCCTCGCGCAGCGCCGGCGACAGCAGTGCCGCGAGTTCGCCGGTGTGGTCGTAATCCGGCATCAGTCGCGTCAGCAGCGGGTCGCGTTCCGTTGCCGGATGGAAATAGATCTCGTTGAGCCCGGGCCGCAGCCGGCGCGTGGCGGCGAGCGCGTGCGCGATGTCCATGTGGCCGGTGTCCGAGAGGCCCCACACCGCGTCCGGCGCGGCGAGCCCAGCGGCACGCAACTGCCAGCGCAGCAGCCGGCACCACATGGCAGCACCTGGTTCCTCGGGCACGCGCACGGCGCGCAGCCCGCGATCGCGCCCCTCGGCGATGATCGCGCTGGCGACCAGCGGGTGCATGTGCATGTGCTTGTGTGCGTTGGCGTGGTCCAGCACGAGGCCGGAGGCGGCGAAGGCGCGGAACTGGGCCGCCACCTCCCGGCGCAGCGCGCGCGGGCGCAGGAGCTGGCGGAAGGCCAGCCGGACCTGTTCGTTGGGCAGCACGCGACCGGGCGCCAGCCCGTCGGCCAGCACCACTGGCCCGTCGACAAGCACCAGGTGGAGCCCCACCCGCAACCCTGGCATGGCCCGCGCGCGCCGGATCGCGTCCGCCGCCGCCGTGCCTGCGACCATCAGCGAAGCGGCGGTCAGCACTCCCTCGCGGTAGGCGCGCTCGACGGCTTCGTTGACGGCCAGCGAGAGCCCGAAATCGTCGGCGGTGAGAACGACGCGGGGAGGGGGCATGGGTGCTGCTTGGCAGGGCGGCAGGGCGGCGGCAAGCCGGGCTTGCCCTCGAGCCGCGGCCGCTGCGCGTCAGTGTCCGGCGAACTGGCTGCCCATTACCGCGCCCTTGGACAGCGAGGTGACGTAGGCGGCGAGATCGGCCAGGGCGACGCTGCCGAGCGCTGGTGGCTTGCCCCCCATGCCGCCGCGGATGCACTTCACCAGTTGCTGCTCGAGCGAGATCACGCGGCCCGTCGCCGGCACGAAGCGCGGGAATGCCGCCGCCGCACCCTGCAGGCTCGGGATCGTCGCCCCGTTGGGCAGTTTCCCTGGGCCGCGCCCGCCATTGGTGTGGCATGTGTTGCAGGTGCGTGCGCCGCCGAACGTGTCGTGCATGTAGAGGTCCTGTCCGACCTTCACCGCGGCCGCCATCGAGCTCACCTTCGCGGGCACGACCACGCCCGGCGCCGCCGCGTCGCCGACCCGGCTCAACGCCACCGTCGCGACGGCGAGAGACAGCGCCGCCAGCCCCAGACCCCTACCCCCATGCCGCATCATGTTCTCCCCGTTCCGGCCCCCCCGGCGGCCGGCGCGGCAGCCTTCGAGGCAACGCGATCAAACCGCCCGCGGGCATCGGCGCCGGCAAGTGTCCCGAGGGGCGGCACAACGGCGAGTAGTTTACCCACCGAAGACCCGATGTCACCCTCGCCGGAAGGGGAGGTGGCGGGGCTCTCGGCCGGGGTCGGGGGCCATTGCCGGGACAACGTATTGGCGGCAGTTTCGCGTCCCACCATGTCCGCCAAACATCTCCGCGCCAGCCGCGCCGACTATCCCGTTTTCCAGACCATCCCGACACGCTGGGCCGACAACGACATCTATGGCCACGCCAACAACACGGTCTATTATTCCTGGATCGACACCGCCGTGAACCGCGTCCTCATCGAGCGCGGCACGCTCGATCTTGGCCGTTCCGACATCATCGGCGTCGTGGTCGAGAATGGCTGTCGCTTCCACGCGGAAATTTCCTACCCCGATCTCGTCACCGTCGGCCTGCGCATCGCCCGCCTCGGTACCTCCTCCATCCGGTACGAGCTCGGCATTTTCCGCAACGACGACAGCACCGCGGCGGCCGAGGCGCATTTCGTGCACGTTTACGTCGCGCGCGAGACGATGCGACCGGTGCCGATCCCGGCTAACGTCCGCCAGGCACTGGCCAATCTCATCAGGGAGGAATGATCCATGGACACAGGTCTCAGGGGCAGGCGCGCCATCGTCTGCGCCGCCAGCAAGGGGCTCGGCCGCGCCTGCGCGGAGGCGCTTGCGCGCGAGGGCGTCGATCTCGTGGTCACGGCCCGCACGCCGGGGCCGCTGGAGGAGACCGCCGCGGCCATCCGGGCCGCAACGGGCGTGAAGGTCACGGCGGTCGCCGGCGACATCACCACCGAGGAGGGCAAGCGCGCGGCCCTCGCGGCCTGCCCCGAGCCCGACATCCTGGTCAACAACGCCGGCGGCCCGCCGCCCGGCGACTTCCGCGACTGGGACCGCGCGACCTGGGTCAAGGCGATCGACGCGAACATGCTGACGCCCATCTTCCTCATCCGCGCGGTGGTGGACGGCATGGTGGCGCGCCGGTTCGGGCGCATCGTCAACATCACCTCCGCCTCGGTGAAATCCCCGATCCCCAATCTCGGCATGTCGAACGGGGCACGCGCCGGCCTCACCGGCTTCGTTGCCGGCCTCGCCCGTCAGGTCGCGGCCCACAACGTCACCATCAACAATTTGTTGCCCGGGCCGTTTCGCACCGACCGCCTGCTCGCCACCATGCGCGTCGCCGCCGAGAAGGCCGGCCGGGCAGTGGAGGAGGAGATCGAACTGCGCGCGAAACAGTCGCCGGCCGGCCGCATCGGTGACCCGGCGGAGTTCGGTGCCGCCTGTGCCTTTCTCTGTGCGGCGAGTTCCGGCTTCATCGTCGGCCAGAACCTCGTGCTCGATGGCGGCGCGTTCAACTCCACGATGGGCTAAGGGAGGCGTCCCACGGCCGCGCCGCTGTGAGGTTCCCGCCCTGAGGTCATGGAAAGAGCGCCGCTGGCTCCTTCGTTGCGGAAGAAACGCTAGAGCAAAATCCGATCAGACAGAATCGTCTGGTCGGATTTCTTGCTCTGGGAAACATTTCTTGCTCTGGGAAACTTAGAATCCAGAGCAGCTTGTCGCCGGCCTACCCGGGCCGGACAGGCTCAGGCAGACCGAGGTTGCTCTAGCCGTCGAAGAACCGCGCCGCCGCGAATGGCGCGAGCGCCGGCGGCAGCTTGCCGTCCGTCACCGTCGCGGCCATCACCCGCCCGAGATGGGCTGCGAGGGTCACGGCATCGGGGGTCACGGCGACATGGTAACCCGGCAGGCCGGGCACCGGGCCGAGCGCCGGCAGCGCGTCGGCGGGGACCGGGCGCACGCCGATCCGGGCCGTCTCTGCCGCGGCGTTGCCGAGTGCCGGCAGCAGCTTGCGCGCGCGGTCCATCAACAGGGTGGCGGATGGTGCCGCGTCGGCGGGTGTGCTGGCCGCGCCGAGCTCAGCGTCGGTCGTGTCCGCTTGCAGCATCAGCCGTCCGGCGCCATCGGGGCGCAGGTTCAGGCCCGGCGTGTGCAGTACTCGCGAAAGCCCCGTCGCCACCGGTGGGGTGACCACCAGCAGGCTGCGGGTCGGCTGCAAGGGCACGTGCAGGGAGGGATCGCGCACCAGCGTGTTCGCCCGCGCGCCGGCGCAGTTGACCACCGCGTCGGCGGGAACGGTGCTGCCGTCGAGCAGCCGCACGCCGGCTACCCGTCCCTCCTCGACGAGGAGGTCCTCGACCCGGCCGCGCCGGAACTCCGCCCCCAGCGTTTCGGCGCGGATCAGCATCGCGCCGACATAGACCACGGCGTCGAGCCAGGCTTCGTCCGGAAAATAGGCGAACGGGCCTTCCCGCAACGCGGCGGCCGCCAGCCCGGGTTCACGCGCCAGCACCGCTTCGCGCGAAATTTCCTCGACGGCATAGCCCCAACGCCGCAGCCGGCTCATATCGGCGTCGTTGACCGGCCAGGTCATGGCGCCGCCGCCATGCCACCAGGGTGTCGCCCCCAGCTCCGAACGCAGCGCCACGTGGGCCGCCATGCCGACGACGTTGAGGTCGTGGCGGGGGCGTTGCGGCCGGCCCCGCGCGTTGAGCCAGGCGAAACTGGCCCCCGACGCCCCGGCCCCGGGGCGGTCCTCCTCGACGAGGATGGTCCGTGTTCCCTGTTCCGCCAGGCGGAACGCGACGGATGTGCCAACCACGCCGGCACCGATAATGACAACGCGCATGATCCCGACGACCTCGCCAGCGACCCCGAACCGGTGAAACGCTGCGATGCCGCACCGAATCCGGTCAAGCAGAACCGGCAATCCAGGCAGTGCCGGTGCTGTCATGGCCCATCGCGGCACGGCTCGCGGCCGATACGGCACGACGATGTGTCGTTTTGCCCTGTAGATCCGGTTAACGCCCCGGCCCGTGCCGGCGCGACATGCGCGGCTCTCCGCCCGCCCGGTGCCGGCCGCCACGGCGACCCGCGACGCCGCGGCAGCCCGCGGTCTGGCGCAACCTCCGATCTGTCTGGGCCTGTCCGGCGCAGGCAGACCGGAGATAAGTTGCTCTGGATTCTAAGCTTCCCAGAGCAGGACATCCGGCCAGATGGTTCTATCTGGTTATTCTATCTGGTCGGATATGGTTCTAGAGGGGGGCCTCCGCCGCGGCGACCCGCCAGGATTCGGGCTCGGCCGCGGCAGCTCGGTACCATTCCTGCAGCAGCGGATGCGCCCGCACCGCGTCGCAATAGGCGCGGCTCGCGGCGCCGAGTTCCGGCTGATAGGTCAGGAACCGGCACACGACGGGTGCGTACATCGCGTCCGCCACCGTGAGGCCGGCGCCAAACAGATAAGGCCCGGCGGCGCCGAAGCGCGAGCGGCAGTCATGCCAGATCGCCTCGATCCGGGCGATGTCCGCCAACACGTCCGGCGTTCGCCCGGCGCCAGCGGCGCTGCGGAACAGGCTCATCGGCATGGCCTGGCGCAGCGCGCGGAACCCGGCATGCATCTCGCTCGAGACGCTGCGCGCCAGCGCGCGGGCGGCGCGGTCGGCGGGCCAAAGGCCCAGTTTCAGCTCCGCGCAGTATTCGCCGATCGCCAGCGATTCCCATATCAGACTACCGTCATGCTCCAGTACCGGCACGGTGCCGCCCGGGGAGATCATGTGGATGCTGGCCGTGTAGCCGCCGGCGAGCGGCATCGCGACCTCCTCGACGTCGAGCCCCGCCAGCCGCACCGGCAGCCAGCCCCGCAGCGACCACGACGAGTACCGCCTGGTGCCGATGATGATCCGTCCGCGCATGAACCCCTCCCTCGCTTGCGCCTGAGGAATCGCACGATGGCAGCCCCGCGCCAACCCTGCTTGCCCTCACCGTGTCGGTGCGCAAGGCTGGCGTGTCCAAGGAGCTACCGATGAACGAACTCGCACCCCGTCCCAATAACCTCGACGCGTTCTGGATGCCGTTTTCCAATAATCGTAGCTACAAAGGGGCACCGCGTCTGCTGACCCGCGCCGAGGGCATGTTTTACTACAGTAACGACAACCGCGAGATCCTGGACGGGACGGCCGGCCTGTGGTGCGTCAATGCGGGCCATGGCCGCCGCGAGATCACCGAGGCGATCCAGCGCCAGGCCGCGACGATGGATTTTGCCCCCACGTTCCAGATGGGCCACCCGATCGCTTTTGCCGCCGCCGCCAAGGTGGCGGAGCGTACGCCGCAGGGGCTGGACCGGGTCTTCTTCACCAATTCCGGCTCGGAGAGCGCAGACACGGCACTCAAGATCGCGCTCGCCTACCAGCGCGCCCGCGGCGAGGCCCAGCGCGTGCGCCTCATCGGGCGGGAGCGCGGCTATCACGGCGTCGGCTTCGGCGGTCTGTCGGTGGGCGGCATCGGCGCCAACCGCAAGCAGTTCGGCGCGTTGCTGCCCTATGTCGATCACCTGCCCGCGACCCACGCCCCGCAGCACCAGGCCTTCAGTCGCGGGCAGCCGGATTACGGTGCCCATTTCGCCGACGCGCTGGAGGCGCTGGTAGCACTGCATGGCGACACCATCGCCGCTGTCATCGTCGAGCCGCTGGCTGGTTCCACCGGCGTCCTGGTGCCGCCCAAGGGCTATCTCGAGCGGCTGCGCGCGATCTGCGACAAGTATGACAGCCTGCTCATCTTCGACGAGGTGATCACCGGTTTTGGCCGCCTGGGCACTAATTTCGGCGCCGAGCGGCTCGGCGTGACGCCCGATATCATCACGATGGCGAAAGGGTTGACCAACGCCGCGGTGCCGATGGGCGCGGTCGCCGTGCATGACCGGATCTACCGCACCATCGTCGATGGGGCGCCGGAAGGCATCGAGCTGTTTCATGGCTATACCTATTCCGGTCATCCGCTGGCCGCCGCCGCCGCGATCGCCGCCTGCGACCTGCACGTGGCCGAGGATCTGCCCGGCCGCGCCCGGGCGATCGAGCCCGACTTCGAGGACGCGGCGCACGCCCTGCGAGGCCTGCCCAACGTGATCGACATCCGTACCATGGGGCTCGTCGCCGGGATCGAGCTGTCGCCACGCGCCGGCAAACCTTCCGACCGGGCCATGCGCGTCTTTCATCGCTGCTTCGATACCGGGGTGCTGATCCGTACCACCGGCGACATCATCGCCCTCTCGCCGCCGCTCATCGTCGAGAAAGCGCATCTCGACCGGCTGTTCGGCACGCTGGCCGACGCCATCCGCGCCGAGGCGGCCTGAGATGCCCGGTCCAGCGCCGGACCCGGTCGTTTCTGATGAGAAACTTCCGGAGGAGACGGATGTCGTCGTCATCGGCGGCGGCATCGCCGGGGTGTGCACGGCACTGACGCTCGCGGAGCGCGGCGTCTCGGTCGTGCTGTGCGAAAAAGGCGAGATCGGCGCCGAGCAGTCGAGTCGTAACTGGGGCTGGGTGCGCAAGATGGGACGCGACCCGCGCGAGCTTCCCCTGGCGATCGAGGCGCTGCGGCAGTGGGACGGCATGGATGCGCGCGTCGGCGCTTCGACCGGCTTTCGCAAGGGAGGCATCGCCTATCTCTGCGACGATGACGCGGCGATCGCCGAGCGGGAGGCCTGGCTGGAATACTCGCGCCCTTATCAGCTCGACACGCGGATCATCAGTTCCGCCGAGGTTGCCAGGCTGATGCCGGGAACGGGGCGCAAATATGCCGGCGCCCTCTACACCGCGAGCGACGGCCAGGCGGAGCCGCAGAAGGCAGCGCCCGCCATCGCGCTCGCGGCGCGCAGGGCAGGGGCTTCGGTGTTTACGAACTGCGCGGTGCGCGGCATCGAAACCGAGGGTGGGCGCGTCGCCGCGGCCGTCACCGAGCGCGGGCGGGTTCGCTGCCAGAGCGTGGTCCTGGCCGGCGGTGCATGGTCGCGCCTGTTCCTGGGTTCGATCGGGATCGAGCTGCCGCAGCTCAAGATGCTCTCCTCCGCCATGCGCACCGCACCGCTGGCCGGGGGCGACGCGGTGCCGGAGGTAGCGGCTCTCGGCCATGGCTTCGCGATGCGCAAGCGCGACGACGGTGGCTTCACGCTCACCCATGGCCGCTTCGGCTTCCACGATCTGGTGCCGGATTCGTTCCGCCTGTTTTTCGATTTCCTGCCCGCCTGGAGGTTGGAGCGAAAGGACGTGCACGTGCGCTTCGGCAAGCGCTTCTTCGAGGAGGCGCGTCTGCCACGCCGATGGGCGCTCGACCAGCCTTCGCCGTTCGAGCATCGCCGCATCCTCGATCCGGAGCCGTATCAACCGATTCTCAATGCCGCGAGCCGCAACCTCGAGCG